>JBASAH010000325.1:0-8717 GCA_049650505.1 Xanthobacteraceae bacterium | reverse complement strand
CCTCAATCGCAGCCAATGTGCCCACCTACCTGGCGACCGCCGGCGCCGGCGACGTGTTGACTGGAATCGTGACGGGCTTGCTGGCTCAGGGCATGCCGGCTTTCGAGGCGGCATCCGCGGCGGTTTGGCTTCACGGTGAGGCCGCCCGCGCATTCGGCCTCGGACTAATCGCTGAGGACATCCCAGAAATGCTGCCCGGGGCGTATCGCGCCTTCCTCGGCTAGGCCTACCTCGTTTGGCTATTTTATAGTGGCCGGTGCATCCTAGATGATATAAGCGCGCCGGGTCGCCCTACGCGTCGCGGGCGTGGCGGAATTGGTAGACGCGCGGGACTTAGAATCCCGTGACGAAAGTCGTGGGGGTTCGAGTCCCTCCGCCCGCACCAGCTCGGGCGGTTTCTCCAGGACTTGGCGAAACCAGACCTTGGTGAAACCAGACCTTGGCGAAATTTGCTGATAACGCGATATATTTCGGTCCGAATGGGCCCTGAAGAGTAGTACCGATGGAAGTAACCGAAACCGCCGCTGCCGGTCTCAAGCGCGAATATCGCGTGGTCGTTCCGGCTACCGATCTTGAAGCCAAGGTCAATGCCCGGCTCGATGATCTCAAAGGGCGCGTGCAGCTCCGGGGTTTTCGGCCGGGCAAGGTCCCGGTCGCTCATCTCAAGCGCCTCTATGGCAAATCGGCGATGGCCGAGGTGATCGAAGCTGCGGTCCGCGAGGCCAATTCTAAGATCGTCACCGAACGGGGATTTAAACTTGCGACCGAGCCCAAAATCGTTTTGCCACCGGAAGAAGGCGCCGTTGAGGGCATCATCGCCGGAAAGGCCGATCTCGCTTACACCGTCGAAATGGAGATCGTGCCGCCGATCGCGCTGGCCGATTTCAAGACCATCAAGCTCGAGCGGCTGACGGCTCCAGTCGAGGATGCCGAGCTTGATAAGGCCTTGCAGACGATCGCCGAGCAGAGCCGTCCGTTCAACGACAGCGCCGATGCGCCGGCAGGCCAGGGCGACCGCATCACACTTTCCTTTCGGGGCACGATCGACGGCGCGCCGTTTGAGGGTGGTTCGGGCGATGACGTGGCTCTGGTGCTCGGCTCGGGTCAGTTCATTCCGGGCTTTGAGGAGCAACTCCTCGGGATTAAAGCCGGTGAGAGCCGCACCGTGAATGTCAAATTTCCCGAGAATTACCGTGTGTCCGCGCTCGCGGGTAAAGACGCGGTTTTCTCGGTCAGCGCGAAGAAAGTCGAAGCGCCGGGTTCGGTCACTGTCGACGATGATTTTGCCAAGACGCTCGGGCTGGAATCGCTGGCAAAGCTTCGCGACGCGGTGCGTGAACGGATCGAGCGGGAGCATGCCGCGGCTTCACGCCAGAAGGTCAAGCGCGCGCTACTTGATCAGCTTGATGTCCGGCACAAATTCGATCCGCCGCCGACGCTGGTTGAGGAAGAATTCACCAGCGTCTGGACCGCGATCGAGAACGACCTAAAGCAGCAAGGTCGTACTTTCGCGGACGAGGGAACCGACGAGGAAAAGGCGCGGCAGGAGTATCGCGCCATCGCAGAACGCCGGGTGCGGCTTGGCCTTGTTCTCGCCGAGATCGGCGAGAGCAACGGTATAAAGGTTACGGACGAGCAGCTGACCCAGGCGATCGTCGCGCAGGCCAGAATGATGCCCGGTCAGGAACAGCAGGTGTGGGACTATTACCGCAACAATCCGGGCGCTCTGGCCGCCGTACGGGCGCCACTGTTCGAGGACAAAGTGGTCGACTTCCTCCTTGAATTGGCCGATGTCACCGAAAAGCAGGTCTCGCGGGAGGAGCTGTTCAAGGAAGAAGAAGATTGAGGCCAGTGTGGCGCTTCGGCTGGGAAGGGTTAGGGTTACGTCTTGCCACAACGATTTCCGCGCATATCTGCGAAGGCGGAAAGGCTATACCCAGCCAAACAATACCGCGGCGCGGCTTCGACAAACCGCCCCGACTCAAGTCACATGACCTAACCGGCTGGCCCATCAGGCCCGCTTTGGACCCAGCTAGCCACGTCACGTACCAAAGTCAGTTATTCAGGTGAGCCATGCGCGATCCTAAAGAGACCTACATGAACTATCTGGTCCCGATGGTGGTCGAACAGACCAACCGGGGGGAGCGGGCCTACGACATCTATTCGCGGCTGCTCAAAGAGCGAATCATTTTCATTACTGGGCCGGTCGAAGACGGGATGGCCTCGCTGATAGTTGCGCAACTCCTGTTCCTTGAAGCCGAGAACCCGAAAAAAGAAATTTCTATGTACATCAATTCGCCGGGTGGGGTGGTGACATCCGGTTTGGCGGTCTACGACACGATGCAGTTCATCCGCCCCGCGGTTTCGACCCTGTGCACCGGGCAGGCTGCGTCCATGGGCTCGCTCTTGCTTGCCGCCGGCGCCAAGGATTTGCGTTTTGCGCTCCCCAATGCCCGGATCATGGTGCATCAGCCCTCCGGCGGGTTCCAGGGCCAGGCCACGGACATCATGCTGCACGCCCAAGAGATTTTGAACCTGAAACGGCGGCTCAATGAGATCTACGTCAAACACACCGGTCAGCCGCTCAAGAAAATCGAAGACGCCTTGGAACGGGACATGTTTCTCACCGCCGATATGGCCAAGGAATTCGGTCTTATCGACAAGGTGATCGAGAAGCGGCCCGAGGAACCGGGTCTCAAAGAACCCCTCAAAGCCGAGCCGATCCTCAAGGGGGTCAGCTAGCCGCAGGCAGCGCCTCGAAACGGACTGATTCGGCCGTTGCAGGTGTTAGTTCCTGAGCCGGGTCAAGCGTTTTCTCGGTCCTGTGATCCAGAAACCACAGCGGTGCAAAGTCGCGTTATCGTTAATGGATTCTTGATTGGCACGCCATTAGCATGTCAGCTTGCACCGGAGGGCTTGGCGTTGGCGCTTTGGCGGTAACGCGAGTCGCTCCAAGAAAGCTGAGGTCGGTGCTACGAAATCTTAGCCGCGCGCTTCCTAGGATGCTTGTCGAGGTGCGGCACTGGCGAAGACGGAGAATGGAATGAGCAAGGTTGGTGGCGGCGATTCAAAGAACACGCTGTACTGCTCGTTCTGCGGCAAAAGCCAGCACGAGGTGCGCAAGCTCATCGCCGGCCCCACCGTTTTCATTTGCGACGAATGCGTTGAACTTTGCATGGACATCATCCGCGAGGAGAATAAATCCTCGCTGGTGAAGTCGCGCGACGGCATTCCGACCCCGCGCGAAATTCGCAAGGTTCTCGACGACTACGTGATCGGCCAGGATCACGCCAAAAAGGTACTCTCGGTTGCCGTTCACAATCACTACAAACGGCTCAACCATCAGAGCAAGCATAACGACGTCGAGCTCGCGAAGTCGAATATATTGCTGATCGGCCCGACCGGCTCCGGCAAGACATTGCTGGCGCAGACGTTGGCGCGCATCCTCGATGTGCCGTTCACGATGGCGGACGCCACCACGCTGACCGAAGCGGGCTATGTCGGTGAGGATGTCGAGAACATCATTTTGAAATTGCTGCAATCGGCCGACTACAACGTCGAGCGTGCGCAGCGCGGCATCGTTTACATCGATGAGATCGACAAGATTTCGCGCAAATCCGACAATCCCTCGATTACTCGCGACGTCTCGGGCGAGGGTGTGCAGCAGGCCTTGCTCAAAATTATGGAAGGCACGATCGCCAGCGTGCCTCCGCAGGGTGGCCGCAAGCACCCGCAGCAGGAATTCCTGCAAGTGGACACCACGAACATTCTGTTTGTCTGCGGCGGCGCCTTTTCCGGACTTGAGAAAATCATCTCCGCGCGCGGCCGCTCCACCTCGATCGGCTTCGGCGCCAAGGTGATGGCGCCTGAGGATCGCAAGCAGGGCGAAATCTTCCGCGATGTCGAGCCGGAAGACTTGTTGAAGTACGGCCTTATTCCGGAATTCGTCGGCCGGCTTCCTGTCGTCGCGACTTTGGAGGATCTCGACGAAGCATCGCTCAAGCGCATTCTGACCGAACCGAAGAACGCTCTGGTGAAGCAATATCAGCGCATGTTTGAAATGGAGACGGTCGATTTGACGCTCGCCGAAGAGGCGCTCGCCGCGATCGCGCGTAAGGCGATCGACCGCAAGACCGGCGCCCGCGGCTTGCGCTCGATCATGGAAAACATTCTGCTCGATACCATGTTCGATCTGCCGAGCCTCGAAGGCGTGGAGGAAGTAGTGATCTCACGCGAAGTGGTCGAGGGCAGCGCCAGGCCGCTTTACATCTACGCCGACCGCTCCGACCGGACTGGGGACGCCGGCGGGGCGAGCGCCTGAGGGGTGGACAAAGCCCGCACCTGCGATTCGCTGTGCGGCCGTCCGCTCCGATCCCAAACTCGTCGAATTTGCCCCGAAAACCGGGTTTTCTTGACACGGTTGCCGTGCAACGCCACCTATAGTGTGCGGGCGATCACAAAGTACGACAATTCGCGTGGAATAGACTGGGCGGCGAACGAATCTTAGTGAATGTTCGTTGTACCGGTCGTGGGCGGTCCGTAGGCGGCAGCGCAAATTGGCGGGTCGCGCGACGGGAGTGCCCAAAGAAAAAAGGAAGTGGGCCATGACAAGCGCCAAACCAAAAACGCTCCTCGCTGGCGAAAGCCGCGCCTATCCGGTGTTGCCACTGCGGGACATCGTTGTTTTCCCGCATATGATCGTTCCACTCTTCGTCGGCCGCGAAAAGTCGATCAAGGCGCTCGAAGAAGTCATGCGCTCCGATACGTTCATTCTGCTGGCAACCCAGAAGAACGCGTCGGACGACGATCCCGCTACTGACGCCATTTACAGTGTGGGGACGCTGGCAAGCGTCCTGCAATTGCTCAAGCTGCCGGACGGCACGGTCAAGGTGCTGGTCGAGGGCGCTGCGCGCGCGGAGGTCAAGAAATACACCGATCGCGAAGACTACTTCGAAGCCGAGGCGATGGTCGTGGCGGATTCTTCCGGCGATCAGGTCGAAGCGGAGGCGATGGCGCGATCGGTCGTCAACGAGTTCGAGGGCTATGTAAAGCTGAACAAAAAGGTATCGCCGGAAGTGATCGGCGTGGTTCAGCAGATCGAGGACTATGCCAAGCTGGCCGACACGATCGCTTCGCACCTGGCCGTCAAAATTCCTGACAAGCAGCTAATCTTGGAGACGCCCAGCGTCACTGAGCGCCTGGAGAAGGTGCTTGGCCTCATGGAGAGCGAGATCTCGGTTCTGCAGGTGGAAAAGCGCATCCGTACGCGGGTCAAGCGTCAGATGGAAAAGACGCAGCGCGAGTACTACCTCAACGAGCAGATGAAGGCGATCCAGAAGGAGCTCGGCGACGAGGACGGCAAGGATGAACTCGCCGAACTCGAAGAGAAGATTAAGCACACGAAGCTGTCCAAGGAGGGACGCGAGAAGGCGCAACACGAGCTTAAGAAGCTGCGCCAGATGTCGCCGATGTCGGCGGAAGCCACGGTTGTGCGTAATTATCTTGATTGGCTGCTGTCGATTCCTTGGAACAAGAAGTCGAAGATCAAGAAAGATCTTTTGCTCGCCGAACAGATTCTCGACGCCGATCACTTCGGTCTCGAGAAGGTCAAGGAGCGTATCGTCGAGTATCTGGCGGTCCAGCAACGCGCCAATAAGCTGACTGGCCCGATCCTTTGTCTGGTCGGCCCGCCCGGCGTCGGCAAGACCTCGCTTGGCAAATCGATCGCCAAGGCGACCGGACGCGAGTTCGTCCGCGTTTCGCTCGGCGGCGTGCGCGACGAGGCCGAGATCCGCGGCCATCGGCGGACCTATATCGGGTCCATGCCGGGCAAGATCATTCAGTGCATGCGCAAGGCGAAGACCTCGAATCCGTTATTTCTGCTCGACGAGGTCGACAAGATGGGCGCCGATTTCCGCGGCGATCCGTCTTCGGCGCTGCTCGAAGTGCTCGACCCCGAACAGAACCATGCATTCAACGACCACTATCTCGAGGTCGATTACGACCTGTCTCACGTGATGTTCATCACGACGGCGAATACGCTCAACATTCCGCCGCCGCTGATGGACCGCATGGAGATTATTCGTATCGCTGGATACACCGAAGACGAGAAGGTCGAGATCGCGCGCAAGCACCTCATTCCGCACGCGGTCGTCAAGCATGGTCTTGGGCCGGAGGAATGGTCGGTCGATGACCAGGCGCTGCTGACGATCATCCGGCGCTATACGCGCGAGGCGGGCGTCCGCAACCTGGAACGCGAGCTCTCGACCCTGATCCGCAAGGCGATCAAAGAGCTCACGATCTCGAAGAAACAATCGATCCAGGTCACCGACAGCGTGCTGGGCGAGTATCTGGGCGTGCCCAAGTTCCGCTTTGGCGAGGTGGAGGACGAGGATCAGATTGGTGTCGTCACCGGCCTGGCCTGGACCGATGTCGGCGGCGAGCTGCTCACCATCGAAGCCGCCATGATGCCCGGCAAGGGCAAGATGACGGTGACCGGCAATCTGCGCGATGTTATGAAGGAATCGATCTCCGCAGCCGCGTCTTACGTCCGCATGCGGGCCGTCGCCTTCGGCATCGAGCCGCCGTCGTTCGACAAACGCGACATCCACGTCCACGTGCCGGAAGGCGCAACGCCGAAGGACGGTCCTTCGGCAGGCGTCGCCATGGTGACGGCAATCGTCTCGGTGATGACCGGCATCCCGGTGCATCGTGACGTCGCCATGACCGGCGAGATCACATTGCGCGGCCGGGTGCTGCCGATTGGCGGTCTGAAGGAGAAGCTTCTTGCTGCGCACCGCGGCGGCATCAAGACCGTGCTCATTCCAGAAGAAAACGCCAAAGATCTTGTCGAGATCAACGACAGCATCAAGAGTGGACTCGACATCATCCCGGTGTCGCGGATGGACGAGGTTCTGGCGCGGGCCCTGGTGCGCAAGCCCGAACCGATCGTCTGGGAAGAAGCGACAGCTAAGCCCGTCGATGTTCCCGAACCCGCTGTGGTGGAGGAGGATTCGTCCGGTCTTACAGCTCACTGATTGCGATTATTTCGGCAAGGCGGCGCCCGGTTGGCGCCGCCTTTGCTTTTTAGGGGTGCGACTTTCCTGGTGCGTGCGCGGATATTGGCTGAGGCGCGGAGTTTCGCTAGAAATTCGGCCTGAGACGGGCGCCGCCGCAGTACCGGCCTAGCAATCAAGTTGAGGAAAGCGCGTGCGCAAGTTTGCTTATCCGATCATCCGCTGCATTCCTGTCGCGTTCTTCGGGCTTACTCTGAATGCGGCATTCGCCGCCGCCGATTTCCCGCTCACCGGTAACTACACGCAAAATGTCGCCTGTAAGGGTGATGGCAGCGATCCGGCCACGGCTAAGGTAACGATTTCACCGCAAGAAATCGTCTCCAATGTTGGGATTTGCACGATTCTTGATCAGAAGAAGGACGGCGGCAGCATCTCTGCCCATGTCGAATGCAAATTCGCCGGTGGCCCGCTGATGGGCGACATCACGTTCACCCCGCGACCCGACAATACGATAGAATTTGTCGACCGTGACAAGACTTACAAGGCAGTGCTGTATCGCTGTCCGCAATAATCGCGCCGTGATAGCGCGCAATCGCGTGCGCATTTCCGATCTGTAAGATGGAGTTCAGGCATGAGTCACTATCGCGGTCTACAGGGCGAGTCGGTGATGTTCCGCGGCCATAACGGGAATGAGGGCGAAGCCTATTACGCAAGACCGATCGGCGGCGGGAAATATCCTGGAGTGGTGGTCATCCATCACCTTCCCGGATGGGACGAATGGATTATCGAGGTTGTGCGCAAATTTTCCCATCACGGTTATGCGGCGATATCGCCGCATTTGTATTTCCGCGAAGGTTCGGAAAGCCCGGATGATATCGGGGCGCGCGTGCGCGCCGCTGGCGGAGTCGCCGACGCGCAAGTCATGGGCGACGTCGCCGGCGCCATGGCCTATTTGCGCGCACAGCCCAATACCAATGGCAAAGTCGGCGTGATTGGATTTTGCTCCGGCGGCCGCCATTGCTATCTCGCCGCCTGCACGCTGTCTGGAATTGACGCCGCGGTGGATTGCTGGGGCGGCAATGTCATTGTCGATAATCCGAAAGACCTCAATGACAAGCGACCGGTCGCGCCGATCGATCTAACCGAGAAGCTGAGTTGTCCACTCCTTGGCATTTTCGGTAACGACGACGCCAACCCGACGGCCGATCAGGTGAACAGGACGGAGGCGGTACTCAAGCGCCTCGGCAAGAATTACGAATTCCATCGCTACAACGGCGCCGGGCATGCGTTCTTCAACACCAGCCGCGAC
Source organism: Xanthobacteraceae bacterium (assembly GCA_049650505.1). Classification (GTDB taxonomy): domain Bacteria; phylum Pseudomonadota; class Alphaproteobacteria; order Rhizobiales; family Xanthobacteraceae; genus BOG-931. The sequence continues at coordinate 392 of JBASAH010000325.1, read as the reverse complement.
GCGTATCGGCCCGAACAAGCATTGGATGGCTGGAAGAAGGTTTTTGCTTTCTTCGAACGGCATCTTGTTGCTTCCGCAACCAGCATTGCCGCTGAATAACGCGGGCGTTAGCCGCAAACAACCGGGACCTCGCCATGTGCTCTTACATCGTCGAAAAAACAGCTCTCGTCGGCAGCGCCAAAGGCCGCAAAGGCTGGATGCGGATCGATACCGCGAACGTCTATTTCGACCATCCGTATCACTCGACGCTGGATCACGTGCTGGCCATCGACTTCACCAATGAAGGCGAGGGTGGCCGCGATCGAGTGGCGATCGAATTGAGCGCCGATTCCGCGCGCGCTTTGGTGGAGCGCATTCTTGCCGCGCTGGCCAGCGGCGAGGTAGCGCATGGC
>JBASAH010000324.1:0-5654 GCA_049650505.1 Xanthobacteraceae bacterium | reverse complement strand
GCACCACATTGCTCAATGCGGCGGTGTCTGCATCGGCTTCCGCCTGCAAACGCTGGGCCTCTGCGGAACCTTGCCGTCGTTGGTCGTGTTCAAGTTTCGCTTCTTTGAACGCGTCACCATAGTCGTCATCGCCGCCGGTCATATTGAAAGCTTTCCTCGTTGGGGCGGTTGGTCGGCGCCGTCCCTCACGATGAAGCACGCATTGCTGTGCTCCTCAATCGACCACGGCGGCGGGAAACGGCGGGGCGCGGACACCGTCAGACGCGCTCGAGAGCAACTTCTCATCCGCAATCGCGCGATCAATAGCGAAATAAAGCCAAACGAACAGAGCGCGATCAGCCCAAGTCAAATATAGTCGACGTGGCGCGCGCTGCCGCAGTTCGTTGAGCTGATGCCGCAGCACCAGGATTTCGGCTTCAAGCCGCCGTCGCGACCTGAAGCAGTCGCACAGCACGCGGATGAAAAGAAAGGCAATTGCGAACATCCAGCAATCATGTTTTGATTCGTTGGCAATCGCGAATCCAATGGATGGAGTTTTCGGAACCGATAGACCTGGCCTCTCAATTATGCGCCGGAAAGTAAGCTAGTCAGCTCAAATGCGCGTGCCGGGACTGTTTGCTGGCTCGAACGGGAAAAACAGGCATGGTCAATTCTCATGGCCGTTTCGTCTGGTACGAGTTGATGACGACGGACATAGAGGCCGCCAAGGCCTTCTACACCAAGGTCGTGGGCTGGGGCACCCAGGACGCGTCGATGCCCGGTATGGCCTATACCCTGTTTACCGTTGGAGGGGCCTCGGTCAGCGGGCTGATGGGCCTGCCGGAAGACGCGAGAAAAATCGGCGAGAAGCCGAGCTGGATTGGATATGTCGGAGTCGGCGACGTGGACGCTGCCGCCGACTGGATTAAGCGCCTTGGCGGAGCCGTACACGTCCCACCGCAGGACATCCTCAACATCAGCCGCTTTTCAGTTGTCGCTGACCCGCAAATGGCAACGCTTGCGTTGTTGCAGTGGCTGAGGCCCCGCCGCGAGCAGCCTGCCGAGCTCAGCGCACCCGGCCGGATCCGCTGGCACGAACTGCTCGCCGCCGACTGGGAGAAGGCGTTCGCCTTCTATGGCGAGCTTTTTGGCTGGGAGAAAGCGGACGCCGACGTCGACGCGATGGGCGCGTATCAGCTCTTCTCCGCCGGAGGGCAGACGATCGGTGGCATGTTCACTAAGCCTTCGACGGTGCCGATCCCCTTCTGGCTTTACTACTTCAACATCGGCGACATCGACGCGGCGGCGAAGCGCGTGAAGGCTAGTGGGGGCCAGATCCTCGAAGGCCCGCTTGAAGTGTCAGGCGGCAGCTGGATCCTCCAATGCACGGACCCTCAGGGCGCCTTGTTCGCGCTGGTGGGAAAGCGGAACCACAACGCTATCGGATATTTCGAACGCCGCGCACCGGGCGATCCGTCCGACGCGCGGGGCCGGCGGTGGTCTTGGTAAGGCCGGTAACCGGGGATTAAGGGCTATAAATCCGCGCCCCCTTGGGCCGTGGCGTCGCCATTTGCGTCGCCGTTGCCCGTGCCACACTGCCACATTGTCAGTCGGAAGCTCCCGATTCCGTGCCGCGACCAATTGCAAATTGACCGACCGGGCCCTCGACATAGAATTCGATCCCCGTCATCTTCGCGAACAGATCGATGTTGGTGATCCCGATCGCACATCCGCCGAGCCCCATGTCGGTCGCCATCATGTAAAGCGTTTGCATCAATACGCCGACGTCCTTCAGAATAAGCGCATATGCGATCGAGCTGTACTTCCATGAAATCCGGCCAAAGCGCGCAGCAATCGTGATTAGAATCTGGGGCGCGGCCGGCGCGTCCATTGCAAATTCGGCTCCCGTCAACAGCGCTTCGAACTCCGGCGTGCCGGGACCGATTAGCACCAGCGTGTGGCCGCCAGCGTCGTAATGATAGAACCCGCGGGCAAGCCCTTCGCATTTGTTGACGGCCAGATAGAGCTCAAGCTCGTAGCTCGCGCCCGCCGACGGATACGGCCTGACGGCGTACTCGATCACCGGACCGGCATCGGCGAGGTCGATCCTGCTTTTCCCTCTCGACAGGACCCGCGCGGTGCTGTCGAGAAACCGCGAAAGCTCAGCGAGCGTGATCGGTCGCTGGTCATCGAAGCTGCGTGTCGAATGACGTTCACGCAGGAGCTTTGCGACCGGCGACATTGGCTGCGAATGCGCGGCCGCGAGCTTGCGCAAATCAATTTTCTTTCCGGGCCAGCGGGGCCGCACCGCCGGTAGCGGCGAAATGACGCCCGCATATGGATAAACTCCGCCCAGCGGGTTGCCGTGTCGGCCTTCCGTGCTGCGCGTGTGGAACAGAAGATCGTGAAAGTCCCAAAGGACGAGATTGTCGTCACCCTCGGCCGGTCGGAGGCCACTTTGGCTAGCGGCGTCGATCTTGAAAAGGATTTGGCAATCCGCCAGCAGGGCGAGAAGCTCGACCCCCGGAAAGCCGTCCTGCCGGCGGAGCTGTTTGATTTGTTGCGGTGAAGAGAGCATGGCGATGGCGGTCGCAATCTTCGGATCGCAAATTTTGAACAACGCGCCGGCGCGCGGCGATTCCAGAACCATCTCGTTGCCGCGCCGTCGCAAGTACGCGAACCGCGACAGGACGAGAACGTCGGCGTTGCCGAGCTGTGGCGTTCGCGGCCAATAATCGGGAGCCTGTGGTTGGATGATGATCTGGTCATCGTCGTTTCGGGAGCGCGCGACGCGGTACTCCAATAGACCGTGCCTGGCCAATCGCCGGACCAGTAGGCGAATCTCCTTGTCTATTTCCCGGCCGCCGGATGCAAACGACGCGAGTGGCAGACCCACGCGCAGGTCCTGCGCGCGCTCCGCCGCGCCGGCGCTGAACGTTCCCAAGCCAACCGAATAGCCATCGAAGCAGGCGGCGATTTCTCCATTCGCGCGCGCTTCGAGCGTGACGTGACCGCTGAGCCGGGCGGAAATGGTCGGCGGCGCAGCCCGTCGCCCTGACCTCATGCCGGGAGCGCGCAAGCCGGAATGACCCTCAGGTATGGGGATGAATCGGATTGAGCTCGTTTTCCAACAACGGCTGGTCACGCCATCCGAGCTTTACCGGAACATCGTAAAGCCGGCCAGGCGCGAAACGGCGATAGAAATGCCGCAATCCCGGAACGATCACTCTGACGACCGGGACCTCGATATCAGGGCGCGTCTGATCGAGCACGAGGAAATCGAGGCCTACTCGCTTGGCAAGGCGTACGCAAGTCATCACCTGCTCGCGCGTGTCGAGATGGTCGAGCTTCGCGCCCAAGCCCGGTTGGATCGCCGCTTTGTTGCTTGGCGTCAAATAAGGATGGTCTCGCAGGCGCAATGGAGTGGTGCCGTCAAGGCTCGATTTCTCCCCGGTCCCACCGCCCATCAGACCGATAGACAAGAATTGATTTAGCTCCGTTAGCGCACGCAACAAGGCGATTCGCGGATCGAAGTGCGCGCCAGAACCGAACTCGATATTCTCCTGCCCGTTTTGCATCCAGTGCGTTATCGCCACGAAGCTCGGAATCCCGAGATCGCTGGTGACGTCGAGCACCCAAAGCCGGCGTCCGGTTTCGGCAAGCTGGCTTTGCAGATCACGAATGTAGGAATCATCAAACTGGCCGAGGTCCACTGCCGGCCGCTGCGAGCGATTGTACCACCAGATTGCGTACGCATCCCGTTCCACCAGCTCGAGGAAACCCTGAACGATCGCTTCCTCGAGCGTATTGCCGGCGGCGCAGCCGTTGGAATCGGCGCGGAAGGCGTCGGGGCCCTTGTAGAAAAAATACAAGAGGATGGTCGGAAGGTACTTGAAGCGTTTGTCGCGCAGAGACCAGACCGGCGACCATTCGAGCTCCGCCGATCGATCGAACGGGGCCGGCGTCTCCGTATCGTCCGAGCCGGGTGCCGGTGCCTGGCCTCGGCGGTATTGCGCGTCGCTGAACAGCAGGACTTTGTTCGGATGAATTGCATCGGCTGACGGGAAATCCTTCAACCGCCGCGTCATCCTGATCTCATTGCCCTGAAAAATTCCGGAATAACGCTCGATCGCCTCCATGAGCGCGCTGGCTTCCCCTTGTTCGGCAGTGCTGCCCTTGCCGAAGCTGCCGCCGCTCAGTCCCCCCCTAAAGTCATTGACCGTCTTGGCGGGCGCCGAAAAATTGTGCGTCGCATGGTAGTTTGTGTTCAAGGGCAAATCGGCTTCGATCCGTTCGAGACGCGAGACCACACCGGTGAGAGGGCTCACGTGCTTGCGGAAACGCGCGACCGTCGCCCGCGATGAAACAGTGCGGTATCCACCGCTCGTCATGACCAGCTTGCCGCCGGCGGCAGGCTCGACCGGCACCGGCGCACGGTGCGGGTCCTGCAACTCCTCGCGTCCGCAGGCCGGACATTGCGGGCGCTTCGCCACGTAATGCTTCACGATGGTCGAGCCCAACAGGTCGAGGCTCACGATGTGATCTCGCAAATCCGTGCGAAAGTCGGTGGCGATCGCTTTCGCGATCTCGATGGATGCAAGCTGGATGGCGCTCTGTCCGAACGTGTGCCGGGCCAGGGGCGAAATCGCGACACAGCGGGCCCCTCCGCGTTCGAGAAGCGCCTTGACCTCCCGGTTTCGTTTCATGCGATCAGCAAGACACATCCAACAGGCGCTCTTGCCTGGGCTGAACACCGGCCCGACCAGGGGAAAAATGCCTGAGGGTTGGGCGAGCACCCAGGGCGTATGGTCCGACAAATGCTGCCGATTCAATTCGGCCAGCCGTCCTTCGAGATAATCGCTCACCAGCGTGACGGTCATGTCGGGTGAGCGCTTCACGACGCGAACGCCCAGCCTAGTCAGGGCGGCGCCGAGCTCAGTTGCCCCCTGCACATCGATCGCTTGAATTCGCACACGATATTTCTGAAGATTTTTCTCCGCGGCCTCCGGCAACAAGCCAAGGCTCGCCCAATAGGTGGCCACGGCGCCAGCGGAAGAGTGCGACATCCGGACGACATAGCGGCGGTCGACCAGCCGCTTCAGGGCTTCTTGGATTTTGTCGGACGGAAAATGCTGCTCCAGGTCGCGAACGAGCTCCCGAAAACTCCTTCCACCTTCTCCTATTGCGGCGGCGAGCGCACAATAGAGCTCTCCGTGAAGAAAGAACTTCCGGTCCTCGGAGTAGAGGCATACGACGTCGGGTGGCAGCACATAGACGGTGAAATTCGGCGCGAACTGCGGAACGTCTTTGCTGTCATGCTGCGTAAAGCTGGTCCCGCGATCGCCTGTCATGAGGTTAGTACGCACACTTTGCCAGCACTGCGGAGTGCCAGAGCAAGGCGTATTCTCCGCCTGCTAGAGCGCCGTCATCTAGATCGGGCGCTAGCGTTTCTGGATCTAGCGTTTCTCGATAAGGTTGGACACCCACTCGGCCCATGCGCACGCCTGACGCGCGCATCCACGTGGGCAGCGCTGCAAACAAAACATGGTGTGCCGGGTCCAACTTGATCAAACCCGGCCATGACGACCTGCGTCTGTCAACGTAATCGGAAAGTGCTCGAGTCTAGCAGATGCGGCAACCTCCCCACGACAAACAGCAGCCGCAGCCGCAGCCTC
>JBASAH010000323.1:0-1918 GCA_049650505.1 Xanthobacteraceae bacterium | reverse complement strand
GTCTCTTGCAGCAATCCGGCAAGGTTGTTGAGGCGGTTCGCCACATTGGGATGGTCCGGTCCGAAGCTCTCTTCGTCGATGGCGAGCGCGCGGCGGATCAGCGGCTCGGCCTCGGCATGCCGGTTGGTGGCCTGCAGCAATCCGGCAAGATTGTTGAGGCAAGTCGCGACGTTGGGGTGGTCCGGCCCGAAGCTCTTATCCTGGATGGCAAGCGCGCGGCGATAGAGGGGCTCGGCCTCGGCGAGCCGGTTGGTGGCTCGCAGCAAAAGGGCTAAGTTGTTGAGGCGGGTCGCAACGTCGGGGTGTTCCGGCCCGAAGCTCTTTTCGTCGATGGCGAGCGCGCGGCGGAGCAGCGGCTCCGTTTGATCGTGGAGGGCTTTGGAATAGAGTTGGTTCGTCACATTGGTGGTCGGCTGGCCGATGCTATGTTCGTCGGCGTAAGTCACGACCTCGCGCATGTGCGGCGCTAAGGGCTCAAGTCGCGGCCACGTACGGATGTCGCGCGCGTCACCTTTACTGGCATCGCTAATCCACTGTAGCGCTTCGACCAAGCTCCTTAACTGCGCCTCGCCGGAAAGACTTCGTCGGGTCACATCCTGCACGAGGCGGTAGACAAGGAAGAAAGGCCGGTCGACGTCACGCGTCACCAGCGAATACGCAGAGAGATCGTCGCAGGTGTCGCGCAGATTCTCGGCTTCAGCGCCGGGGACCGGCACATCAAGGAGCGACTCCGGCACTTTTTCCGGCGCGAGCCAGGCGAGCCGCTCAAGCAGCCGTCGGCCGCCGTCGCCCAACTGGGCGACCGAGGTTTGCCAGGTGACGGCAACGGAGCGCGGATAGTCGGTCACCGTTGGGTCGAACCACGCCAGAACTTCGTCGCGGTTCGATCGCCACTGTTCGAGGTACCGCGAAAAGGTGAGCCGGCGCTTGGCGATATAGGCCGCGGCTTGCTCCAGGGCCAGCGCGAGCCGGCCGAGTTCTTCGGCCACCGCGCGCGCCTTCGAATCATCGTCGGGAGCCACACGGCGACGATCCTTGGTGCGCTCCAGCAGAAATGCCGCGGCATCCTCGATCGTGAGCACGTCGAGTTCGAGCGGCTGGAAATGACCGGAAAAATCCGCCAGCCGGCTGGTGACCACCACGTGGCCCCCAACAAGTTCGCTCAACAGACGCTCCGCCTCGGCAAGCGCTTCTTTGCTGTCGACGTTGTCGAGGATGAGGAACCAGCCGGGATTGGCCCTTAGCCAATCGAGCACAGCCGCTAGCTTCACTGCATCATCGGTCGCGTCGAGTTGCGGCACCAATGTGCCAGCGAGCGCCGCGAGATTGCGCCGCAACGCCTCCGGTGTCTCGGCGACGACGAACAGCAAGGCATTGTAATCGTCGGCATGCGCCCAGGCGTATTCCACCGCGACGCGGCTCTTGCCGATGCCACCGAGCCCGTAGAGCGCCTGACTGAAAATCGCCGTCCGCGCTCCGCGTGCTCCGGGAAGACTCTGGCGCAATCGACTCATGAACTCGTCGCGGCCTTTGAACAGCGGCCCGATGCTCGGGTAGGGCAGGACGATCGGCTTGGTTTTCGGCCGGGTACCCTCCTCCACGTCCGGCCTCGCCGCAATCTTCGGTTCATCGCGCATGACGGCGATGCGAAGTTCATTGGCATCCGAGAATTTCGTGTAGTGGACTCCGTCGGCCTTCAGAAAGTTGAAGTACCCGCTCTGCAGGTCGGGGCGATCGCTGGCTGGAGGTTTCTGATCTGACTCGTATTCATCATTCGCGATGTAAACGTACGGCCGCCTTCTGAAATGGCGCGCGAAGAAAAATTCCCATTGGGTATAGCTTCGCTCTTTCGCGTCCTTCGTCAGCTCAACTGGAAGATGGTCTACAGCGCGGGCGGGGAGGGAAAGCGCCGCTGTAT
>JBASAH010000322.1:0-2475 GCA_049650505.1 Xanthobacteraceae bacterium | reverse complement strand
GCTGCGGATCGCGGTCGCGCTTAAGCCGCTTGAGCTTGTCGATCTGTAATTGGCGCACCGCGGCATTATCGACTTTCAGAACATCGATCGGCTTTTCGCCGCGCGGCCGGAATTTATTGACGCCGATCACGGCCTGCGCCGCGGAATCGATGCGCGCTTGCGTGCGCGCGGCGGCTTCCTCGATGCGCAGCTTCGGCAATCCCGAATCGATCGCGCGCGTCATGCCGCCGAGCTCTTCGACTTCGCGAATGTGGCCCCAGGTCCGCGTCGCGAGATCAGTGGTGAGCCGCTCGACGAAAAACGAACCGCCCCAAGGATCGATGATGCGCGTCGTGCCGCTTTCCCTTTGCAGGACGATCTGGGTATTGCGCGCGATACGGGCAGAAAAGTCCGTCGGCAGCGCCAGCGCCTCATCCAGCGCGTTGGTGTGCAGCGATTGCGTGCCGCCTTGCGTTGCCGCCATTGCCTCAATGCAGGTGCGGGCGATGTTATTGAATACGTCCTGCGCCGCGAGCGACCAGCCCGACGTCTGGCAATGAGTGCGCAGCGACAGCGAGCGCGGGTCTTGCGGCTCGAATTCTTTCATCAGCTTCGCCCACAGCACGCGCGCGGCACGCAGCTTCGCCACTTCCATGAAAAAATTCATGCCGATGCCGAAGAAGAACGACAGTCGTGGCGCGAAGCGGTCGACCGGCAGATTTGCCGCGACCCCGGCACGCACATATTCGATGCCGTCGGCCAGCGTATAGGCGAGTTCATGGTCGGCGGTCGCTCCGGCTTCCTGCATGTGGTAGCCGGAAATCGAGATCGAATTGAATTTCGGCATATGCGCCGAGGTGTAGGAAAAAATATCGGAGATGATGCGCAGCGACGGGTGCGGCGGATAGATGTAGGTGTTGCGCACCATGAATTCTTTGAGGATGTCATTCTGGATCGTGCCGGCGAGCTTTTCCGGCGGCACGCCTTGTTCCTCGGCGGCGACGATATAAAGCGCAAGCACCGGCAGCACGGCGCCGTTCATTGTCATCGAAACCGACATCTGATCGAGCGGAATGCCGGCAAACAGCGTGCGCATGTCATAGATCGAGTCGATGGCGACGCCAGCCATGCCGACGTCGCCGGCAACCCGCGGATGATCGCTGTCGTAGCCGCGATGGGTGGCGAGATCGAAGGCGATCGAAAGACCTTTCTGACCGGCAGCAAGGTTGCGCCGGTAGAAGGCATTGGAATCTTCCGCAGTCGAGAAGCCGGCATATTGCCGGATCGTCCACGGCTGCGTCACATACATGGTCGGGTAGGGACCGCGCAGAAAGGGCGGGATGCCGGGGTAGGTGTCGACGTCCGCAAGACCTTCGATATCGCGCGCCGCGTAGACGGAGTTGACCGCGATGCCCTCGGGCGTGAGCCACGATGAAGCGCTCGGCGAAGCGTAAGCATGTGCGGGCGCTGGCGAGGGCGCCGCGGCGAAAGCGACTTTGGAAAAATCCGGAATTCGGCTCATCTGTGCGCTCAGCGCTCCGGCATTTGAAGAATATCGTAAGCCGCCCTCAGTGTCGCCAGTGCGTCACAACCCTCGTCAATAAACGATTGTACGCCGGCCTCGCGCAGTAGTTCCTCGCGCGCGCCAGGCTGGCCGACGCAATAGATGTGGCGCGCGCCGGTTTTTTTGAGCGCGGTGGCCGCGGATGCCAGTTCCATGGCCGACATCTTATCGGAGGCGCAGAGGCAGGCGAGTGCCGCTTGCGCGCGCCGATAACCGGCGGGAGCGCCAGGCACTGCTTCGATGCCGCCCGCTTCGAAAAAGTTCTTGGCAAAATTCTCGCGCGCGGTGAATTCGGCCGGTGCGCCGATCGTGGCCAGGAAAACTTTCGGCCGCGCGCCGGTGGCGGCAAGGATCCGGTCGGACTGCTGGCGCAGGTTTTCGAACGGTTCGGTAAGCCGCAGCCGTGGCAGCGGTGCGACAGTCACGGCCGCGGCTTGCTCACTCAAAGTTGCGCGGGGTTTGACGTCGAGAACAGCGGGCGGCGTTTCAGCAATGTCGGGAAAGGCATTGCTGCCGGTCAAAATGTCCTGGCCGTGTGCCACTGCATGTTCGCGCGCAGCGCGCACGGTGGCGACACTTCGTTGTACGAGCCCGCTTTCGAGTGGGCGCCACAACCCGCCCGCCCGTTCGATTTCTTGTAGTTGCGTCCAAGCCGCTAGGCAGAGTTGCTCGGTGAGCGCTTCAAAGGCGCCGGATCCCGCCGCCGGATCGGTGACGCGCGCCAGGTTGGATTCTTCCAGAAGAATGAGCTGCATGTAGCGGGCGACGCGGCGAGCGAAGGCATCGGACAAACCGAGCGCTGCTGTATGCGGCAGCACCGTGACGGCATCGGCGCCGCCGAGGCCCGCCGCGGCCACCGCGATTGTTGCGCGCAAAATATTGGCGTAAGGATCGCGCCGCGTCATGGTTCGCCACGCCGTCTCGGCCATAAC
>JBASAH010000321.1:0-9177 GCA_049650505.1 Xanthobacteraceae bacterium | reverse complement strand
CAGTTGCCGCGCGCGGCTGGCCGCCGCTTGGCCGTGCTTCGCCGGGCGATTTTCGCAACGCCGCTTCGAGCCGCTGTGCCATATCGGCGAGGCTTTGGTCGGCGGCTGCTGGAGTTTCGACTGCGGGAGCTGCCGTAACGGCGGGCGAAGGCGAAGGCGCAGAAGACGCACTCGCCGCCGGTTGCAGCGGCTTGCGCGGTTCTAGCCGCGGGTCTGCGCGCTGTTCGCGCGTTTCTTGCCGCTGCTCCGACCGCTGCTCTGCACGCTGCTCTTGGCGCGGCGGTTCACTGCTACTGCCGCGACTGCGCTGCGGCGATCCGCGCGTGGAAAGTTCGTCGGCGAGGGCCGCCAGCGTGTCGCGTTGGCGGGCCGAAGGTTCAAGCTGCGGCCGACCAGGCAAATCCTCGCGTGGCGGTTCGTTGCGCGTGGCTGGTCGCGATCCGCCATTTGCTTCGGGCTGTAGCGGCCACGATCCGCCGTTTTCCGGCAGCGGTATGGCGCGAGTCAGCGCCTCGATGCCGGCAGGCGCACGGCCGATATCCCGCGCCGCCGGGACTGCGCGCACGATATTAGGTTCGACGACGATGTCGCTTGGGCCGCCGATCATCAGCAAATGCTCGACATTGTCACGCCGTACCAGAATGAGGCGACGCCGGCCGTCCACGCTGGCATAATCGATCACCGCGAGCCGCGGCTGGCGGCCGCGCGTGCTGGCGCCGAGCCGGCCACTACCGAATCGTCGCACCGCCCAGGCAATGGCACCGATCAATCCGAGCACGATCAGAAACGCCACGAAGAATTGCACGGCAAGCGGCACTTCCGCCCCGAACAACGACCCAAACATCCGCGCCACTCCCCGTTTCGATGCCGCGCCGACCGTCGGCTAAAGCATGCCGCCAAAAGCTAATTGCGCCGGCAATATTCGCCGGTCGAACCAAATGCAATGATTTAATAACGATAGCCGATTTTCCCGCCGAAGCCGACCGCGGCAGCATTCTCATGGTTAACGGCGGTTTGAAGGCAAAACCGGTGGAACTTCGGCGATTTGGCGGTCAGTGCCCGATGGACACCGGAAATCGCCAGCTTGCTGTCGCAGCTGTGCACCTTTGTGCAAAGGCTCTTGCGCGATTCAGGCGCGCAAGGCACTGGAATCCAGCATGACAGAGCAGCTCATGTCGGCGCCTGTTATCGGCAAGGCCTCAAAAGGGTCTGCTCAAGGAGTGCGCGGCCCCGGCGCGCCTCCATCGGTTGTGGGGAACTCCCGTGCGGAACGTGTCGGCAGCATCGCCATGGTGCTGTTGGTTGCCATCGCGCTCGTCGCCGCGGCCGCCGCGGTCCCGATGCTGGGCGGCCGCAATACCGAGCAATACGTCATGGCCTTCCTCGCGGTGCTGGCCACGGTGGGCGTTTTTTCCTTATTCGCCTTCGCCTGCGGCATGCTGCGGGTGCGAGCCACCCGCCCCGGCAATCCGCTCATCAAGGCGGTGATCGACGGCGCTTCGGAGGCGATCGCAGTCACTGATCAGCACGGCCGGGTGGCTTATGCCAATCGGGCCTATCTCAATTTGACCGCCGCGCGCGACGCCAATGACATGCGACCGGTCGAGCGAGCGTTTATTGGCGATGCCGACGCATCAGAGGCGATCTACCGCCTCCTGAAGGCAGCGCGGCAGGGCGGACAGCTCGAAGAAGAGGTTCGCGTCACCGGAATGAAAGGCTCGCCGGCGCGCTGGCTGCGGTTTCGAATTCGGCCGGTCGGCGACGACAAGACCACCTCGCGCATGACCGTCTGGTCGGTCGCCGACGTAACGCGCGAGCGTGAGCGCCAAGAGAATGTTTTCCAAGAATTGCAGCACGCCATCGACTATCTCGATCATGCCCCGGCCGGATTTTTTTCGGTCAACCACAAAGGCGAGGTCGTTTATCTCAATGCCACGCTTGCCGCCTGGCTCGACCACGATCTGGCTCAAGTCGGCTCGGGCGGCCTGAAACTCGCCGAGATGATCGCGGGCGATGGCGCCGCGCTCCTCACCACGCTGGTGGGGGCGCCCGGCGAGGTCAAGAACGAGGTGCTCGATCTCGATTTACGAACCCGCAGCGGCGGCACGCTTCCCGTGCGCGTGCTGCACAACGTCGCCTACGGCGCTGACGGCACGCCTGGAGCCTCACGCAGCCTCGTGCTCAATCGGGCGCGTGACGACGGCACAGACCCGCAGCGCGCCGCCGAAATCCGTTTCATGCGCTTCTTCCACCACACGCCGATGGCCATCGCCACCATCGACAAACATGGCCGTGTCGTGCGTACCAATCCCCTCTTCGCGCGCCTGTTTCACGATGCCGGCGGCGAGGCAACGGACCGTTCCATCCTCGCCACCATTGTCGAGCGCGATCGCGAGGCTTTGCAAGCGGCGGTCCGGCAGGCGGCGTCCGGCAAGACCGATATCGCGCCGGTCGATGCCATGCTGGCTGGCGGTGCCGAGCGCTTCGGCCGGTTTTATGTCACGGCCATCGAGGAGCAGGAGCGCGATCAGGAGGCTGCCATTGTCTATGCGCTCGAGACCACCGCGCAACGCGAACTGGAAAACAAGGTAACTCAACAGCAAAAAATGGAGCTGGTCGGTCAGCTTGCCGGCGGCATCGCACACGATTTCAATAACGTGCTTTCTGCGATCATGATGGCGACGGATTTTCTCCTCAATGCGCACAAGCCGACCGATCCGTCGTTCGGCGACATCATGCAGATAAAACAGAACGCCAACCGCGCCGCCAGCTTGGTGCGCCATCTCTTGGCATTCTCGCGCAAACAGACTCTGCGGCCGCAGGTGCTCGATATCGGCGAAGTCTTGAGCGACCTTACCATGCTGTTGCGGCGGCTGATCGGGGAAAAGGTCACGCTCGACGTGGTGCATGGCCGCGATCTATGGGCGGTGAAGGTCGATATTTCGCAATTCGAACAGGTCATCGTGAATCTGGCCGTGAATGCGCGCGATGCGATGCCGAGCGGCGGCAGGTTGACCGTTCGCACCACGAACGTGACGGCGCAGGAATGCGGAAGTTTCAACGCCAAGGGAATGCCGGCCGCCGATTACGTGCTGATCGAGGTTGCCGATACCGGCATGGGCATTGCGCCCAACATCATTGACAAAATTTTTGAGCCGTTCTTTTCCACCAAAGAAATTGGCAAAGGCACCGGGCTTGGGCTTTCGACCGTCTACGGGATTATCAAACAGACTGGCGGTTTCGTTTACGTCGATTCAGTTGAACAAAAAGGCACGGCGTTTCGTATCTTCCTGCCGCGCCATGTCGCGAGCGCGCAAGACGTCGCGGCGGAGCAGCAGCGCGCCGCCGAAGCATCGTCCTTTGCGGGCGCGGCTGCATTGGGCGATCGCAAATGGCCGGGCAGCTCCGATCTCACCGGGCAGGGGACGATCCTTCTGGTCGAGGACGAGGACGGCTTACGCCAGCTTAACGCGCGCGGCCTCGCATCGCGCGGCTACACCGTGCTCGAAGCCGGAAACGGCGTTGAGGCGATCGCGATGCTGGAAAAGTCTGACGGTGAGGTCGATCTGGTCGTCTCAGACGTGGTCATGCCGGAAATGGATGGACCGACGCTGCTGCGTGAATTGCGCCGCCGCAATCCTGCCCTGAAGATCATTTTCGTTTCGGGCTATGCCGAGGACGCATTCCAAAAGCATCTTCCCGCGGATGGGGAACAATTCGTATTCTTGGCAAAACCATTTACGCTCAAGCAGCTAGTCAATGCCGTGAAAGAAACGCTCGCGGCTTGATCAATCCATGGTTTTCAGCCGCGGCGGCATGCGGCATGCGCGCATGCGACGCTTTGCGACAGACCGGGCTAGTGTCGGTCGGCGTAGATAAACGCATCAATGCCGGCGCGAGGTTGCGCTCGGTGCAGGCCAGAGGGCGAAGCCGTGCACGAACTTGCCGCAAAGCGGACCGGGACATTGCCGCGTGCGCGCTGGCTTCATTCGTTTGTCACATTGGCAATTCTCGCGTTCGCGTTCTTGGTTTCGGCCGAGGAGGCCGAAGCGCGCCTCGCGGGTAGGACTAGCCTCGCCACTGCCGAGAGTGCGTTCGGATCAAGCCGTTTGGCGGCGGTCGACGCGCGCACAGATGACTCTCCCTGCGCCGCTCAGCCGGTCTATCCCGTCGGCTCGTTGGGCGGCTTGTTCAGCCGCCCGGGCTTGATCGGCGGCTTCGCTGCCGGATTTTTGGGTGCCGGCATATTTGGTCTACTGTTTGGCCACGGGATGATCGGCGAATTGAGCAGCTTTCCATCAATGCTCGGTTTGCTGCTTCAGGCCGTGCTGCTGTTCATGCTCGGCCGCCTAATTTGGACCTGGTGGCGCGCCGATAAAGCGGCCGCGATGGCCAAACCGTCGCCGCGGCAATTGGCTGACGCCTACGGGCGGACGCGCAACGAGGGCATGTCTGACGTCAAAACGGACGATCTCGCGGGCGTGAGCGAAGAAGAAAAAATATTTGCTAGCCGAAAGCGTTGACTGTCCGCTAACCCCCACTCCTAACCCATGGAGGCCTTGCTTGGTGGGGTATCGCGCCGAAATTTGCAGTATCTTATGACTAGGGTTAAGCGGCGGGCCATCGGATTGCGTCAACCGCATCGCAAGGGAGAACAACATCATGGACATCTATGGCTGCGGTTCGCGGCCGACGCGCCGCGGGCCGGCCGATAGTTTTACCGGCACGGTTTGGCAGGAGCCAATCATCGAAGCACCGGCGCCAGCGCGGGTGCGCGCGGGCCTCGTGCGCTTCGAGCCCGGCGCGCGCACCGCCTGGCATACACATCCACTTGGCCAGACGCTATTCGTCGTTTCCGGTGCGGGTCGGGTGCAAAGTTGGGACGGCAAGGTGCGCGAGATCAAAGCCGGCGACGTGGTTTGGATTCCACCGAACGAAAAGCATTGGCATGGGGCCGCGCCGACCACCAGCATGGTTCATGTCGCGACCCAAGAGGCGCTCGACGGCAAGCACGTCATGTGGATGGAGCACGTCAGCGACGAGCAGTATAAGGCGCCGGCCGGCAGCTAAGGCGAAATGCCTTTAGGTTGAATCTCCATTTCGCTTTAGCCTATTGTTTGAGCATGATCTTTCCCTAAAACCGGAATCCACATTTCGGGATCATGCTTTAAGCGCATGCGTTATGAGCTCCATTACTGGCCGTCGATCCAAGGCCGCGGCGAATTCATCCGGCTGGCGCTGGAGGAAGCTGGCGTGGATTACGTCGACGTGGCGCGCCGGCCGGGCAAACGCGGCGTGTCTACCATGATGAAGCTCATGGAAAATCGGCGGCTTACCCGCTCGCCTTACGCACCGCCGTTTGTCAAAGCCGGCAAGATCATTGTCGCGCAGACCGCGAATGTTTTGTTGTTTTTGGGGCCACGGCTGAAACTCGCGCCGCGGGACGAGGGCGGACGCCTTTGGGCACATCAGTTGCAGCTCACCATTTCCGACCTCGTCGACGAGATTCACGGCACCCATCATCCGGTCTCGAGCTGGCTTTACTTCGAAGAGCAGCGGCCGGCGGCGCGGCGGCGCAGCAAGGATTTCTGGCGCTACCGTGTGCCGAAATTCCTAAGTTATTTCGAGCGCGTGTTGAACAAAAACGGCGGTGGGTTCACGATTGGCCGCCGTCTTACCTACGTTGATCTGTCGCTATTTCAGATCGTCGAAGGGCTGCGTTACGCATTCCCAAAACGGATGAAGCGTTTCGAGAGAAAAATCCCCGGTCTGATCGCGCTGCATGATCGGATTGCGAAGCGTCCGCGCATAGCATCCTACCTCGCTTCGCCGCGGCGTATTCCGTTCAGTCAATGGGGCATCTACCGCTATTTCAAAGAGCTGGATGCGTGAGCCTTGCCGGGCCGCTTGCTTGGCATTGGCAATCGCGCGGCGGCCAGGCTAATGAGAATGAAACGTGGGGGGACCGGGGGAAAACATGTCGGGTTATCTGCAAAACTTCGATCTCACCCACGGCGTCAATATATTGCGCCTGATTTGCGGATTATTTTTCATCCCGCATATTTACGCGAAGTTCTTCGTACCCGAGGCGCTCGGGTTCTTTGTTGCGGCCAAGTTTCGGCCGCCGGCGGCATGGATGTACACCGCCTGCGTGATCGAGACTTTTCTCGCCATCGGACTTATTTTCGCGATCGTGCCGATGTTAGCCGGGGCGCTCGGCTTCGTGCATTTGCTCGTTGCCGGCGGCGCGGTGTGGAAAGTAACCAAGGGCAAATGGCTTTGGAACATCGGCGGCTATGAATATTGCTTGTTCTGGGCGATCTGCTGCCTGATCGTCGCGATGCATTACAGCAAAGTAGGATAGCTGATAAGTCCATCGCGGCGGGGTTACGCTCGCCTGACCGCCGGTGAGCTTCATGGAGTCTTGCGAATGATCGATGCCGCCATTGTCGGGCTTGGCTGGTGGGGTAAGACGCTCGTCGAGTCAGCGGGCAACAGCGATGCGATCCGTTTTGTCGCCGGCGCGACCCGCACCGTCACGCCAGAGCTGGAGGCTTTCGCCAAAAAGCACGGCTTTCGACTGCTACCGAACTATGAAGCAGTGCTTGCTGAGCGCGACGTGGCGGCGGTGGTCCTCGCCACGCCGCATTCGATGCACGGCGCACAAGTAGTTGCAGCCGCGGCAGCGCACAAACATGTGTTCTGCGAAAAGCCATTCACGCTGACCAAGCGTGAGGCGGAAGACGCCGTGGCGGCGGTGCGCAAAGCCGGCGTGACGCTCGCGCTCGGCTACAATCGGCGCCTGCATCCGGAAATGCACAACTTACGCGAGATGATCCGTGGCGGCGAGCTCGGCACGATCCTGCACATCGAAGCGACCATGACTTTTCCCAATGTGCTCTTCATCAATCCGAGCCACTGGCGCGCCGATAAGAGCGAAACCCCGTGCGGCGGCTTGATGCCGATGGGCGTGCACGCCATCGATGGCATGATCGATCTTTGTGGGCCCATCGATCACGTCTTCGCACAGAGTTTCCGCCGCGCCGCGACGATCGATGCCGACGACACAACTTCAATCCTGTTGCGGATGAAAGAGGGAATGTCGGGCTATCTCGGCACCATGACAACGACCGGGCCCGGTTTCAGCTTCCAGGTGTTCGGCTCGAAGGGTGGGCTGCGGCTCGAAGGTGTCACCCACGTGGCCGGCGCCTCGTCGGACGAGCGCCGCACGCGCCTATTTGGCACCTGTAAATTCCAGCCGGTGAAAGGCGAAGCCAAGACGTGGCAGGCGGCGAGCTTGGACATTTCGCGCACAGCGCTCGAGGTCTTCGCTAAAGCCGCCGCAGGCGGTCCGGCCTTTCCGATACCCTACGACCAGATGATCCACGGTGTGGCAGTAACTGAAGCGATCGTACGTTCGGCCGGTTCGGGCAAAGTCGAGCAGGTGATGTAAATCTAAACCCGGAACAGGAAAATCGCATGGATCTCGGCAACGGCCTCGGCCATTTGACCTATTCGACCCTCGTGCATCCCGGCGACAATTGGGAGCAGATGTGGTCGAGCCTGAATACTTACGTGCCCCAGGTGAAGGCGCGCATTGCCGGCAATAAGCCATTCGGCGTGTCGCTGCGGCTCTCCGCCGATTCCGCGCGCACGCTGGTCAACAGCAAGGCCGAGCGCGACCGACTAAAGAAATTTCTCAGCGACCATGACATGTACCTCTATACCGTGAACGCGTTTCCGTACGGCGCATTTAAGGGCACGGTGGTGAAGGAGCAGGTTTACGAGCCCGATTGGCGATCGGAGGAGCGGACCCGCTATACGATGAATGTCGCCGACGTGCTCGCCGACGTCTGTTCAGCGGACATCGCACCGTCGATCCAGAGCGCGCCGCTCGGATTTAAACCGCGCGTGACAGATCAGGCTGTGGTGGCAAGCTATACGGATCATGTTTTGCGCGTGGTGGCGCATCTGGTCGCGCTGGAGGCGCGCACCCGACGCACCGTGACGCTAGCGCTGGAGCCGGAACCCTATTGTTTTCTCGAAACGACCGACGAGACGGTCGATTATTTCACCAATCATCTGTATTCCGCCGCGGCCGCCGAGACATTGGCGAAGCTTGCGCATATTCCGATTTCCGAAGCCCATGGCGCGCTGCGCCGGCATCTCGGCGTCGTGTTCGACATCTGCCATCAGGCCGTGGAATACGAGAACATCGCCGAGAATCTGCAGAAGCTGGTCGACGCCGGTATTCCGATCTTCAAGCTTCAGGAAGCCGCTGCTTTGCACATGCCGCAAGTGACGCAAACGATCGTCGATACACTGAGGCGATACGCCAAGACGATCTATTTGACGCAGACAGTGGAGAAAAAGAACGGCAAGCTCACGCGTTTTCTCAATCTCGAAGATGCCTTTGCGGCGTGGGAGAAGGACCCAGGTCCGCGCGAATGGCGCACCCATTTTCACGTGCCGGTGTTTCTCGATGATCTCGGCCCGTTCCGCACGACGCGTTTTGCCATCGAGGAGGCGCTGCGCTTCCATAAGCAAAAGCCGCTGTCGCGCCAGCTCGAGATCGAGACCTATACCTGGGATGTGCTGCCGGACAACCTAAAGACCGGCGATATTGTCGATTATGTCTGCCGCGAGCTCGAATGGGTACGCGGGCAATTGAGTTAGAACTTTTCCCGGGGGCAGCGCAGCGTGCAACGGTGCGCTGCAGAACCGGCATCGTTACCAAAAGCAGATCGCATTAAGTGGAGACTCAAAATGAAAGCCGGATTCATCGGGCTTGGCCGCATGGGCCAGGCGATGGCGCGGCGCATGCTCGACGCCGGCCATGATATCGGCGTCTACAACCGCACCGCAGATAAGTTGAAGCCGCTGACCGAGCTCGGCGCCAAGGCGATCGACTCAATTAAAGCGGCGGCAAATTACGGCGAAGCGGTCTTCACCATGCTGGCCGACGACGCCGCGGTGATGGACGTCGCGACCAAGCCGGGCGGCCTCCTCGAAGCGCTGCCCAGGGGCGGCATCCATATTTGCGCCGGCACGCATAGCGTCGCCTGCATCCAGGCACTGAAAGCGCTGCATGCCGAAGCCGGACAGATTTTGCTGGCGACGCCGATGCTCGGCCGCCCGGAAGTTGTGCTCTCCGGCCAGGCCGGAGTGGTGCTCGCC
>JBASAH010000320.1:0-3256 GCA_049650505.1 Xanthobacteraceae bacterium | reverse complement strand
TCACCGAACGACACCCAATCTCTTTAAGGTGTTGATTCGTAAGGTCGGTCAGCACTGCAAAGCTGACCTCTGGTCTCCGACAATCATGGCGCTTTGACAATCTGCTTACATTCGGGGGGCAAACCGGCCAGCGTCAGCGCCGGTTTCGGTTTGGGCGGCGGCGGATGCAGCGTGGATTCCTTGAACCAGAAGTCGAGCTCGTGACCGCAGCCGTCGCCTGGGCGCGGCGGAGGCTGCGGCTTGCATTCCGCACCGCCCGCCGGACAGGCGATTTGGACATGAAAGTGCTCGGCGTGACCATACCAGGGACGCACCTTGGAAAGCCAAGCGCGATCAGTTCCGGCCTCGCGGCACAGCGCCTTCTTGATCGCGGCATTGACTAAGATGCGGGTGACCGCCGAATCCTGCGCAGCGGTGCGGATGAGCTCGGTATTGCTGTGGGTCCACCCTTCCGGATCGACGTCGAGTAAATCGGGCGCGACCACATCGGTGGCCGAGCTGAACTCGCGCTCCTCGCGGCTTTGCACATGGTCTGGCATCGGCGTAAACCAAATATCGACATCGAGGCCGACTTGATGGCTCTTGTGGTCGGAAAGCATCGGCCCGCCGCGCGGCTGCGACATGTCACCGACCAGAAGACCATTCCAGCCAACCTTTTTCGCGTTCTCGGCAAACCGTTCGATGAAACGAACGAGTTGCGGATTGCCCCAGTTGCGGTTACGCGACAGCCGCATGACTTGCCAGGTAGGTCCAGTGATCGGCAGCGGCACAGCGCCAGCGAGACAGCCGTCGAAATAGCCGCCGATCGAGCGCGGCGGCCCGGGAAACGGCGTCGATTTGCGCGCGAACAGTTCCTTGGCCGGCGTTGACGGCGCGTCCGGATTTTGCAGCGGCGGCAGAGGCTCGGGATTGAGCGAGCCGGGGAGCGTCGGGTCAATTAAGTGCTTTTCCTGCGCAACGGCGGAACCCGCGGCGGCGAGGACGAGGACGGCGAGCAGGCGAACGACAGCGCGCATCAGCAACTCTTCTTCTTATGGATCTGTGTCGCATTGGTGGCGCGGTGGGCGACGGCACGCGCCCGGCGAAAATCGCGTGGGCCTAGTCTGCTTTCAGGGGAGAAGCGGACATTGTAGCGACGTACTATCGGCCCCCGAGCGGACGCTCATTCCACCTTGATGTTATCCGCTCGGATTACCTTGCCCCACTTCTCGGTGTCTTCAGCGATGAACTTGCCGAAGTCGGCAGGCGTCATCGACTTTGGAACGCTGCCCACCTCGACGAAGCGCGCCATTATTTTAGGATCGACGAGGATCGCATCGATCTCTTTGTAGAGTCTACCGATGATCTCGGCAGGCGTATTCTTCGGCGCGACTACGCCATTCCACACACTTGCCTCGTAACCTGGTACGAACTCCCCAATGGTCGGAACGTCTGGCAGCGCCTGCGAACGTGTTCCACTAGTCACCGCGAGGGCGCGCAATTTGCCCGCCCTGACCTGCTCGATCGTCGTGGGTATGGGACTGAACACCAATTGTACTTGTCCGGCCAGCATATCGGGCACGTAACTGGTGCGGTAATGCACTGGTACCAACCGGACTCCCGTCATCGTCATGAACAGCTCGCCGGCGAGATGAACCGTACTTCCAATGCCGGCTGTCGCCATATTGATCTTGCCAGGATTGGCCTTGGCATAGGTGATGAAGTCAGGGACGGTCTTGGCCGGAAATGAGGGATTGACCTCCATAAGAAGTGGGGTACGGGCAATACTTGCGACCGGCGTGGTCTCGCGGATGAAATTGAATTTGAGATTGTCATAGAGCGTCGCATTGATGGCATTGGTCGATGTGGCCATAAGAAAGGTGTAGCCGTCTGGAAGCGCTCGCACGACTCTTTCAGTGGCAATGTTTGTACCGGCGCCGGGTTGATCTTCGACGATGAATTGCTGCCCGAGCCGCTCCGACAGCGATGGAGCTAGCAGGCGCGCCAGGATGTCGGTAAGGCCGCCGGCGGGAAAGCCGACGATGATCCGCACCGGCCGCGACGGATAAATCTCCGCTCTTGCAATATTTAGGGCTGCTGGCAGCGCCGCTGCACTCGCCGCCAGGTGGAAAAATTGTCTGCGGGGAAGTCTCATGGTCATGGCGCGCGCACCCGGCGACCTTTTTAGGGACGCTATCAATCATATCCAACAGCCGTCTGACTGTCTGCTTATGGCCCGAAGCAGACATCCTGATCGCGTGCGCGAATGTCCGCTTTCGGGGGTAAAGCGGACATGTGAAGTAAGCGGGTCGATGTCTGCTTTTGACCCATTGCGGTCATGCGTCGGGTCGAAATTCCGCGTTGCAGCGGTCTCCTGTCGCCGTACCTGTGCGCCGGAGCGTTTTGCGGCGTAACGCCTCGCCCCCAACTGCAAAATCCGCAGTTGCCGCAGCCATTTCCGGGTAGAGATAGCGGAGCGACATTAAATCTACTGTTTGTTACTATCCTGCCAAACGACAGCTCCCACTCTCAATTTCAAAAGGCGGAAAAAATGTCGAACCATTTTACCGGCCTAAGCCTCGGCCCGCCGCTCGGCGATCAAAGACTCGATCTGTGCGATCTCTACGCGTTCCGGTCGCCCACCGACCCGTCCAAAACCGTGATTATCCTCAATGCAAATCCCAATGCTAACGCGCTCGATCCCGACGCCATTTACCGGCTCAACATCGACAACGACGGTGATTTGCTGACGGACGTCGCGCTTAGCTACGTATTTTCGAAGCCGCAAAACGGCAAGCAGACTTTCAACGTGTTTCTGGCCAAAGGCGCGGAGTCGCGCTCGGTCGAAGCTGTCGGGAAGAAGATAGTCGCCGATGCAGAAGTCTCGTTCGGCGCCAAGCCCAACATCGTCAAGGCGGGCGATTACACAGTCTTCGCAGGCAGTCGCAGCGACGCTTTCTTTTTCGATTTCGACGGCATCAAGAATCTGTTCGACATCAGGGGCAAGCGGAATTTCACCGAGCCGCACCTGAGCGGCAAGTCACCTTGGACTGGCGTGGATTCGAATACCGAAGCCAACGTCTTCTCGACGGTGGTCAACTGCCGACGAGCGAACTAGCCCCGAAGCCTGAAGTATACATCTGGGGAAGATGCAGCGTGCGGCAGGATGGCAAGCTGGTCCATGTCGATCGCGCGGGCCATCCGAGTGTCAGCAGCTTTTTCAACACCGACGACACGAAGTTGGAATACAACGCCAGCGAGCCGGTGAACGATCGCA
>JBASAH010000319.1:0-9368 GCA_049650505.1 Xanthobacteraceae bacterium | reverse complement strand
ACCGTGAAAATCTTGCGCGCCACTCCTGGCGCAAACGATACCGGCATCGTGCGAGCACTCGATCTGAAGGGTCTCCCGCTTGGCGAAACACAATTCACCTTTAGTGCTGCCGATCGGGAGACCGAAGCACGCTTCGAATTGCCGGTCGAACTGCGCAATGAAATGGCGCGGCTGGAGATCGCCGGCGAGCGCTCCGCGGGGGCGGTCCAGCTTTTGGACAAACGGTGGCGCCGGCGCACGGTAGGCGTCGTATCCGGTGCGAATGCGGACGTCGCCGAGCCGCTTCTTTCTTCAAGCTATTATCTGCAGCGCGCGCTCGAACCATTCGCCGACATCCGCCTCGCACAAGGCGCATCACCGGCGGAGGCTGTCGCCCATTTCCTGGATCAAAATCTGCCGATTTTGATTCTCACGGATGTCGGCAATGTCGGCGACGCGCATGATCGTCTCGCCCGGTGGGTTGAAGACGGCGGCGTTTTGGTCCGGTTCGCTGGTCCGCGGCTTGCCGCATCCGAGGACGACCTCGTTCCAGTCAAGTTACGTCGCGGCGGCCGCATTCTCGGCGGCAGCTTGAGCTGGGACCAACCGCAACCGCTCGCGGCATTTTCCCGTGACAGTCCGTTCGGAGGTATGCCGGTGCCGAACGATGTAACCGTTACGCGGCAAGTGCTCACCGAACCGGATGCGACGCTGGGTAACAACACTTGGGCAACACTTGCCGATGGTACGCCCCTGGTCACAGCAGCGCGCCGCGACAAGGGCTTGATCGTGCTGTTCCACGTCACCGGCGACACCCGGTGGTCGGACCTGCCGTTGTCCGGCTCATTTGTCGAGATGCTCAAGCGTGTGGTGGCGCTGTCTGGCACAACGGTCGTTGCGGAGGGCGGCAGCGCACAAAACAAACATGCGCGCGCGATGATTGCGCCGAGCCATATGCTGAATGGGTTTGGCGCTTTCGTCGCGCCGCCTCCGAGCGCACGTCCGATACCGGAGGATTTCGCCGGCAGCGCCACTTCCGAACATCCCCCAGGTTTTTATGGGCCGCCCGAAAGCCTCCTGGCCGTCAATACCTTTGCTGTCACCGATCGTCTCACAGCGCTTGATTTCTCGCCGCTCGCCAATGCCAGCCGTGACGTCTATCGGACTACCGAGCCGCAGGACCTGCGCGGCCCAATCTTGCTCGCGGCAGTCGGCCTGCTGCTGCTCGATTCACTTATCGTTCTGTTCGTTGGCGGCGGTATCCAGCGTCTCATCCCCCGCCGCGCGCCTGCGGCAACGGCGTCGATCATCTTGCTGGCCGCCGTGACGCTGACGCTCGCAACTGCTCACGCCCAGCAGCAAGTGCCGAGGCAAATGCCAAGTCCGCAAGCGCCAAGTCCGCAAGCGCCAAGTCTGCAAATGCCACGTCCGCAGACGCCAGCTCCGAATGTGCCGCAATCGGCGCTTGAAACTAAGCTTGCTTATGTGATCACCGGAAATTCCGAAGTGGATGCCATCAGTAAGGCCGGGCTCGCGGGGCTCACGCTGTTTCTCGCGCAGCGCACAGCGCTTGAACCGGGCGATCCGATAGGGCTCGACATCGCGCACGACGAGCTTGTGTTCTATCCGCTTATCTATTGGCCGATCGTGCCTGGCTCCCCGCGGCCCTCCGATGCCGCACTCAAGCGCATCGATGCCTACATGAAAGACGGCGGCACCGTTCTATTCGATACCCGCGATGCGGTCGTCGCGCCACCAAGCCAGGGCGGTGAAACTCGCAGCCCAGGAATGCTCGAACTCCGAAAGATCCTGTCGTCGCTGGACATTCCTGAGCTCGAGCCGGTCCCTCGCGATCACGTTCTGACCAAAACCTTCTACCTGTTACGCGACTTTCCCGGTCGTTTTGACGGCGGCCAGCT
The DNA here is from genome assembly GCA_049650505.1 of Xanthobacteraceae bacterium. Lineage (GTDB taxonomy): Bacteria > Pseudomonadota > Alphaproteobacteria > Rhizobiales > Xanthobacteraceae > BOG-931. The sequence goes on along the minus strand of JBASAH010000319.1, from coordinate 7,470 downwards.
CTGGGTGGAGGCGCTGCCTTCGGAGAGTCAACAAGAAGCCTCCGGCCGGCCCGCCCGCGGCGGCGACGGCGTTTCATCGATTATCATTAGCTCCAACGATTTTGCCGGCGCTTGGGCGACGCGATCGGACGGACAACCGATGCTGCCGATGGTCGACGGGCAGCCGCGCCAGCGCGAACTGGCGTTCCGCGCCGGCGTCAATATCGTGATGTACACGCTCACCGGCAATTACAAAGCCGATCAAGTGCATGTGCCCGCGCTGCTCGAGCGGTTAGGCCAATAGGAGTAACCAGGAGAGAGCCGTGAATATCGGTGTTGCGTTCGCTCCTCTGGTCGGCACCGAAATCCTATGGACGGTGATTGCGGCGGCGTGTCTATTTGCGCTGCTCCTTTTCGTGTCGCGCAGCCGCGGCGCCGCCGTGCGAACGGTCGCATTGGCGCTGATCGCGCTGGCGCTCGCCAATCCATCCTTCACGCGCGAGGACCGCGATCCGCTGAGTTCGGTCGCTGTCATCGTGGTGGACAAGAGTCCAAGCCAGAATTTCGGCGACCGCATGCAGCAGACCGAGGCAGCGCGCGCCAAGATCGTCGATCAGCTGCATCGGATTCCGGGACTCGAAGTACGGGTGATCGAGGCGGGGCAAGCCGATAGCGAGACCGACGGGACCCGTTTGTTTACCGCGCTCGGCTCGACGCTCGCCGATATTCCGTCGGACCGGCTGGCCGGCGTGGTCATGATCACGGACGGGCGCGTGCACGATATTCCCGCCGACGCCGGATCGCTTGGCTTTTCCGCCCCCGTGCATGCGCTCATCACCGGACACCGGGACGAACGCGATCGCCGCGTGGCTCTGGTGGCGGCGCCCCGTTTTGGCATCGTCGGACAACCTCAGACGATCACGTACCGGGTCGAGGACCACGGCGCCGGTGAGACGACTGCTCAGGTGACGGTCCGCCGGGACGGCGACATCGTCGAAATGCGCAACGTTCCTGTCGGTCTTCCGCAGACCGTTACGGTGCCAATTCCCCATGGCGGGCGGAATATCGTCGAGATTGAGGCCTCGCCGCTCGCAGACGAACTAACTCAAGTGAACAATCGCGCCGTCGTGACGATCGATGGTGTGCGAGACAAGCTGCGCGTCCTCTTGGTGTCGGGCGAGCCTCATGCCGGAGAGCGAACGTGGCGTAATCTTCTCAAATCCGATCCATCGGTGGATCTCGTCCACTTCACGATTTTGCGGCCGCCGGAAAAACAAGATGGCACGCCCATCAACGAGCTGTCGCTGATCGCATTCCCTACCCGCGAGCTGTTTCAGCAAAAGATCGACGATTTTCAGCTCATCATCTTTGACCGCTACGCGCGGCAAGGGGTGCTGCCAATCATCTATTTCGACAATATTACTCGATATGTGCGGGACGGCGGAGCCGTGCTGGTCGCAGCCGGACCGGATTACGCCAGTCCCACCAGCATCTGGCGCACGCCGCTCGATGCCATTTTGCCTGCTGAGCCGAGCGGCAATGTCACGGACCGGGCGTTTCGCCCGGAGCTCACTGACCTCGGGCAACGCCATCCGGTGACGCGCGGGCTTGACGGCTCCGAAGATAAGCCGCCGCATTGGAGCGAATGGTTTCGCGTCGTCGACACCCGCAGCTCAACCGGAACAACCGTGATGCAAGGGCCGGATGCCAAACCGCTCCTGGTCCTGTCGCATGAAGGCGAGGGCCGCGTCGCGTTGCTGCTTTCCGATCACATCTGGCTCTGGGCTCGCGGCTTCGAAGGCGGCGGTCCTCATCTGGATCTGTTGCGCCGGTTGTCGCACTGGCTGATGAAAGAGCCCGACCTGGAAGAAGAGGCACTGCGGCTCACCGTCAGCGGCCATGATCTGCTGGTACGCCGGCAAACGATGGCGGACGAGATTGCCGACGTGACCCTGACCTCGCCGTCAGGCGTGGCGCGGACGCTTAAGCTCGACTCGACGAAGCCGGGTGTCTGGGAATCGACTGTCCCCGCTAATGAACTCGGTCTATGGCGCGCTACCGACGGCAAGCTCAACGCGCTGATCAATGTCGGGCCGGCAAATCCACGCGAATATGCCGAAGTGACGTCGACCACTGAGGCGCTGGCGCCGCTTGCCGAGGCGACCCGCGGCGATGTGCGCCGGCTTGCCGACGGCGGCGGATTGAATATGCCGCGAGTCGTCGCGGTGCGCTCCGGAGACACCTATAAGGGCGACGATTGGATTGGCCTGAAGATGAGCAATGCCAGCGTGGTGCGCGGTGTCGGCGTACTGCCGGTCTTTGCGGGCCTGCTTGGCTTGCTGCTATTGCTTGGTAGCCTCGCCGGCACCTGGGTCCGCGAGGGTCGATAGCAAGCTCAATCGGGACGAACCGGACCGGAAACGCCGTCAAAGGCGCCTGCCGACAGTTCGGCAATCAAGAGCCGCGCCGGATCGACTGGACCCGGCATGATCGCGCGTCCCCGCGGGATGTGCTTGAAACCGCATTTCTCATAATAGGCCTCGTCTCCGACAAGGACGACGAGCCGATGGCCTTTTTGCGCTGCTTCCTTGAGCGCGCGTTCGATCAGCGCTTGCCCGACCCCGCGCTCGCGAAATGCCGGCTCGACCGTGAGAGGACCAAGGAGCAACGCCTTGGTATCGCCGATGCGGATGGCCGAAAGCCACACCGACCCGATCAGCAAGGTCCCGATCCAGGCGGTGAAGGATAATTCGCGAATATGATCGATTTGCTCGCGTAGCCGGTACGCCGACTTGGCGTAACGGCCTGGACCGAATGTGCGTTCGTGCAGCCGCTCAATCGCAACTGCGTCATCTGCCGTCTCGGGCAGGATGCTCACCGAAATGTCACTCATCGCGTCGCCGCCTAGCATCCCGCTCAACGAAGGTCCAGCAATAGTGCATGCTTCGGGCACACCCGACGACCTATCGCGAATGCCAATAATGATTAAATTGGGTTGCCTAAGCATTGGAGAAGGCGATGGGCTTACTCGTCAACGGCGCGTGGCAAGAGGACATTTCCCGGACAAAAGAAGGGCGTTTTATCAGACCGGCATCGGCGTTTCGCAATTTCGTGACAGACGACGGAAGCGCTGGTCCCTCCGGCGAAGGCGGATTCCCCGCGGAAGCCGGACGCTATCACCTCTACATTTCGCTTGCCTGCCCATGGGCGCATCGCACCTTGATTTTTCGTGCGCTTAAGAAACTCGAGCCGACTATTTCCATATCAATCACCGAGCCGCTTTACGGCAAGACCGGTTGGGAATTCGGCACGGCGCGCGGCGGTACGCTCGACGCGGTGAATGGCAAAGCGACGCTCGCTGAAATCTATCTGCTCGCCGATCCGCATTATACCGGACGAGTCTCGGTCCCGGTGCTGTGGGATAAGAAGCGGCGGACGATCGTCAATAATGAATCGTCCGAGATTATCCGTATGCTCAACTCGGCCTTCGACGCGTTCACGGACGTTCACACCGATTATTATCCAGCCGAACTCCGCGGCGAAATCGACGCTGCGAACGAGCTTGTTTATCCCAACATCAATAATGGCGTGTATCGCGCCGGTTTTGCGACCAGCCAGCAGGCCTACGAAGAGGCGGCCTATGGCATTTTCGAGGCTTTCGATAAGATCGAGGAGCGCCTGGCGCGCCAACGCTATTCGGTCGGGCGTCAGCTTACCGAAGCGGATTGGCGCCTATTCACGACGCTCGTGCGATTCGACACGGTCTATTACAGCCATTTCAAATGCAATCTGCGGCGCGTCGCCGACTATCCGAATCTGTGGAATTACACGCGCGATCTCTATCAGGTGGCCGGAATAGCCGAAACCGTGAGCATCGATCACATCAAACGGCATTACTACGGCAGCCAACGGCAAGTGAACCCGACTGGCGTCGTTCCAATCGGGCCCACGATCGATTTTGCCGCCCCGCACGACCGCAATCGGTTCGGCTAATCAATTTGCTCCGATGTGCCGCGCTCGCTTCCGCGCGTGAATGGGTCACCAGATCTCGGAAATGGCGCGACCGGTCAGCACTTCGCTAATACGGTCGCGGGTTGCACGGGAGGTTTCGGCGGGCAAGTCCTGCATCGCAAAAAAGCCGTGCGCCACGATTTCGCTGTTCGGCCGCGGCGGCGCGGTCTGCCGGAACGAACGCACCACATAAAGGGCAACATGGTCGCGCCGCGACATCCATTGATTGAAATAAACGGCATGAAGGAGGGGCGGCCCGCTCAAGTCGATATTTCCCTCCTCCCGTAACTCCCGCGCCAGCGCCGCCACGAGCGTTTCCCCCTCCTCGACGCCACCGCCCGGCAGATGCCATCCGGCAACATAGGAGTGCTTGACCAGGAAGACGCGACCTTCGCCGTCCAAAACCAGGGCGCGGACGCCAATGGTGAGGCCGCGCGAAAAACGCCAATAAACATGTAAAAGTCGGCGCATGACCATGCTCAGCGTCATTCTGTGAAATCCAGGGTGCCTAACGTTGCTATCCGGGCTGGCTTGACCAATTAGAATAGCTCTAAAATGGGCAGGCTGGCCCGCCCAACATTGCATCGTCCAGGGGAAAGCAGTTGAAACGATTCGCCGATCTCAATGAGCAGGAAATTCTTGCGCTCGCGATATCCAACGAGGACGAGGATAACCGGATTTACCGCTCATTCGCCGATAGGCTTCGCAGCGCCTATCCCGAGACCGCCGCCATGTACGACAAGATGGCGCACGAGGAGATCGGCCATCGCGACATGCTGCTTGAGCTACACCGCAAAAAATTCGGCGACTTCCTGCCGCTGATCCGCCGGCAGGACGTCAAAGGATTTGTGGCGCGGCGGCCGATTTGGCTCAATCGGACGTTAAGCATCGAGGCGACGCGCAAATTCGCCGAGGAAATGGAATACGAAACCGCACGGTTCTATCGCCGCGCAGCGGACACTGCGGGCGACGATTCCGTCCGCCATTTGCTGCGGCAGCTCGCTGCCGCGGAGGACAAACACGAATCCCTTGCGCACGAGCTTGGCGAGAAAATCACGCCGAAAGCGCGCGCAGCGGAAGACAGCGCGGCACGGCGCGTATTCGTGCTGCAATATGTGCAACCCGGGCTCGCCGGGCTGATGGACGGCTCCGTCTCGACGCTGGCGCCCTTGTTCGCCGCGGCATTCGCCACCCACAACACCTGGTCGACCTTCCTGGTCGGACTTGCTGCTGCGATCGGTGCCGGAATTTCGATGGCCTTTGCCGAAGCGCTGTCCGACGACGGCTCGCTGACCGGCCGTGGCGCACCCGTCGTCCGCGGCAGCGTCTGCGGCGTAATGACGGCGATTGGTGGTCTCGGCCATGCGCTGCCGTATTTAATACCCCACTTCTATGTCGCCACCGCGGTTGCCTTCGCGGTTGTTGCTGTGGAGCTGGCCGTAATCTCCTGGATCAGAACGCGATATATGGATACGCCCTTCCTTCAGGCGGCGTTTCAGGTCGTGGTCGGCGGCGTTCTGGTGTTCGTGGCCGGCATCCTGATCGGCAATTCGTGACTTATTTTTCCGTTTCTGCGACCGTTGGCACGGATGACCGCCGTTAAGGCGCCCGATGTTCGCTCTCGCTCATCTCTCCGACTTGCATCTGGCGCTCGCGCCCAAGGGCATCGAGCTTGCGGGCAAACGTGGCCTCGGTTTCATCAATTGGCAGCGCAGGCGCAAATACATCCACCGGCCTGACGTGCTGGACGCGATCACGCGCGATTTGAAGGCGCGATCCGCCAGCCATGTCGCCGTGACCGGGGATCTCGTTAATTTCTCGCTGCCCGGCGAATATGCGTGGGCCAGGCGCTGGCTCGAAACAATCGGGCGTCCCAATGACGTTACAGTCGTGCCGGGCAACCATGACGTTTATGTCCGCGGCGTCGAAGAATTCCCGGCAAAGTTCTGGGGCGATTACATGCGCGGCGACGACGGCCTCGATCGCTTTCCCTTCATCCGCCGCCGCGGCGAAATTGCGCTCATCGCGCTTTCGACCGGCGTGCCGACCGGCCCATTCATGGCGACGGGCCGCCTTGGTCAAAGACAACTTGGCCGATTGGCCGAAGCGCTCGAGGAAACGCGCGGAAATTTCCGCATTGTGCTGATCCATCATCCGCCGATTAGCCCGCTGCAACGCTATTTCCGGCGGCTGAGCGACGGTCCAAAACTTCGCGCCGTCTTGGCAGCGAAAGGCGCCGAACTTTTGCTGCACGGTCACGATCACCACCGCGCACTGCTATGGCTGCAAGGCCCAGCGAATAAAAAAATTCCGGCGCTCGGCGTACCTTCGGCATCGGCCTCCGCACGACATGGCAAGGAGGATCCCGCCGGGTACAACATCTTTCACATCGACGCCGCCGGCAGTGACTGGCACTGCGAGACGGTCTCCTATGAACGCGGGGCAGATGGCTCCGTCCGCGAATGCGTCAGGTTTAGGATTTACTAAAAAATCAACTAGCGCGCGGCCAGCAAAAGCGCCACCACGAACAGCGTCACCGCGCCGGCAATAAAACCGAGCACGACCGCCGTCAGCGTCCGCCAGCGCCGTCGCCGCCGGTAGTGCTGCGCCACTTTGTCGGAAACACGCGACAAGAGAATCGGATCGGCCTCAAGTGCATGCTGGCGTTCGACCAGACGCCGCGCCACATAGGTCGTGACCGCTTTCACGATGTCCGGGATGTCGTGAGATTCGGCCAGCACGCGCCGCCCCAAGCGGCTATCGTGGAGAAAGCGATAAACACGCTTGTCGCGACCCATGGCGACATGCGCCACCGCATCGATCCACAACCGCGGCGCCTCGCCGCGACTAAGGCCGCGATCGAACAGGTCGATTTCCGGCGACACTTCCGCAAACAGCGGATTGAGAGCTTCGTTTAAGAGTTCGAGCCGCGCCAGCTCCGCATCGCGCAAATCGACGACAACGCTGCTGCGTTCCGCCGCCTCGACGCGCGCCTGGTGCATCGCCTCCTTGAGTTGCGAAGGCGATTGGGAGTCCGTCGTCGCCGCAGCGGCTTTACGTTTGCGACCCCACATGCGTTCCTCACCGTCCCTATGCCCCAGACGATACACCAATTGCCGCCGAGCAGAAACTCGCTGGCGCGGAATGAGACGCCACTTTTCGGGATTATGCTTTAGACACCGCGGCCGCCGTCAACCTCCATGATATTGCCGGTGATGAATTTGGCTTCGGCGGAGGCCAGAAACAAAGCCGCGTCGGCAATATCCTGCGGCAGTGCCAAACGGCCGAGCGGAATTGTGGCAATGAACTTTTCGCGCATACCTGAAGCCGGGCCGAGAAAAGACGGCAACAGCGGCGTCTCGGTCGCGACCGGAGCGATGGCGCAGACGCGGATGCCGTCCGGCGCAAGCTCGACCGCGAGCGACTTGGTCAGCACATGGACGGCGCCTTTGGTGGCGTTATAGGCGGAGAGGCCCGGCC
>JBASAH010000318.1:0-7644 GCA_049650505.1 Xanthobacteraceae bacterium | reverse complement strand
GGATAATTCGCAGCGGAGGATTTTTGGCACGCTGAGCCGGCGCAGCCTCCGGGCAAGCGCGTCGGGCGCCTCACGCGCCTTGATGGGGTACCACAACAGGTACAGGCCACTCGGCCATTTGCGATGTGCCTCCGCCAAGGCGTCTGAGAGCCGGAGAAAATCCGCGCTCTCTTCGTACGGCGGATCGATCAGAATAAGGCCGCGGCGCTCCTTCGGCGGGATATTGGCGTAAAGCGCCATCCAGCCGTCAATCGTCAGCGTCTTAGCGCGCGGCTCGCCGCGTAAGGCACCTTTGAGCGCCGCCGCCGCGTTCGGTTCGAGTTCGCAGGCGACAAGCCGGTCCTGCCGCCGCAACAGGGCTTTGACGATCAAGGGCGAGCCTGGATAGAGCCGCAATGCGTTCGGATTAAGCGCCGCAATAATATCAATGTAAGGCGCAAGCAGCCCTTGAGCGACCTCGCTCTCGCTGGCGCCCAACTGCGATCTATTGAACCGCGATTTGTCGAATAGGCGCCCGACGCCGTCGCGCCATTCGCCCGAACGCGCGGCTTGCGGGCTCAGAAGATCGTAACGCCCGGCACCCGCATGGGTATCGATCACGCGAAATGCTGCCGGCTTTTGCCGCAAGTAAACGAGAATGCGCGTCAGCACGACATGCTTATGGACGTCGGCGAAATTACCGGCGTGAAATGCGTGCTGATAGTTCATGTCGGACGACAGCGAGCACGGAAAGAGCCTATTTAGAGCATGGCTGGACTCACAATATGCCCATTCCCAAAGAAAACCGGGACCCAGCGCTTGATAATACCTATCCTGTCGGCGCCCCGAACTGGATTCCCGCTCGCAGCAATGAGCGGACGCGCCGTACGCTCAACTGCCACGCATCGGCGGCATAATCAGCTGATCGCGGTTGCAGCTGCGTTTCGCGATTTCCGGACAGTCGTGAAAATGCAGATCCTTCGACAGGCAAAGCCGCACCTCGGTCAAACGTTTGCTGTCGCAGCCGATTGCAATCGCGCTTGGCGACAGCCCCGGATTGGCCTTGATGAAAGCTTCTGCGGCGGCGCCTGGAGTTACGCTGAGTGGCTCTTTGAGATCGGTATATTCCGGCGGAATTTTCACTGCGGCGCGCGCCTTGCGGACCGTTTCGAAATAAGCGCGGGGTGATAGGCCTGAGCAGGTGCCGTGGCGATCCCATTCGTTGAAGACGAGCCGCGGCGCCGGCATCAGATCGAGCATCGAGGAAACCACGCCGCGATCGAGCCGCGGCGGCGGAAGCTGGCAGTATTCCGGGAAGCCTTTCTCATATTGCGGCCACAGCCCATGCACGACGAAAGAATACGGCCGTGGCCCGCATTGAGCGTTCGCCGTGGCGGCCGTGCTGCCGCGCTCGGCGGCGCCAGCGCAAAACGATGGCGACCAGGACAATGACAGGACGTAGAAATCAAACTGACCCGGTGCGTTATGCCGCGCGTCCTGCGCGGCCGCCGCTTGGGGGGTGAGCAACAACGCAAGCAACGCAACACGCAACGATAAGCCGGTCATGGACCACCCCCTTTACGCGTTCGACAACGCCCTCGAGCTTAGATTGGCGTTTAGAACAGATCAAGAACGAAATCTTCACCTCGCTTTACTTCCTATCACCGCCTGTTTTCGGGGAGAGCGGGGATTGTCGCGGGGCCGACTCGAAGCGGACTGGAAAGCGTCGCATTCGCAACCCAGTTTGGGGATTGCCAACGGGAGGCAGGGTGCATGACCGTTTACCGCCTGTTCAGGAACGAGGCCTTTGAACCGGAGGCGATCGTGAACATGACGCGCGTTTATGCCGACGTCTGCCAGACACTCGGGCTTAGTGACGCCAACCACGGCGAGACGACTGTCGTGGCCGCAAAGGTAATCGAATTCGCTCAGCGCGGGGCGCGCGATCCTATTTTGCTGCGTGATTGCGTGCTTGAGGCTTTGCGCGGCTGAAGACTGGCGCAAAAAAATCGTTGCTTGCTTAAAATTAAAGCGCGACCGCCCTTTGCGGCGCAGACGCTGGCCCAGCCTTTTCGCCGGTCTCGTTCTAAGGCCGCGCCGCGCGACAGGCTGGATTGTAGGCCCAGTCGCGGTCGAGCCCAACGACGCAGAAATTGACGCCCCAATCCATGCCGACCATGCCAGCATCTTCGGCGATCGAATAATAGATTGGGGTTCTGCCGCCGTCGTTGATGACGGCAACACCGCTACAGAAGCGGCGCGGAATGGACTGTGCAGCCCACGGCAAAAAATCGACTTGCTGGATATTCTCGACGCCGACGATGCGCAGCTCCGAATTCCAGAAACGGAATTCCTTGGTCCGGAAATTGGCAATGATCCGATCGAGCGCCGGCGGATAATCGCAACCTGGCACAGCGCGGTTATAATGCGGTCCCGAAAGCCAGAAATTCTTCTCAAGCCAGCTTGCCGCGCGCGGCTGCGAGAACGAAACCGCGCACAGGGCAAGCGCCAGCGCTAAACAGACGAACCTGCCGAATCGCACGGAAGATCTGGCGCGGAACTTTGGTCCACAAACCCGCTCGGCGGCCGCCGTCGGGAGGTCTGCTCGGAAGCTTATTCGCGACATTGGGGCCCCTCCCCCGTTAAGGTCGACAACGGTGCCGCGAGCAGCGATGCCGGTCAAGTCCCGAACCGCTTGCGCATTGATTTCCGAGCTTCGATTTTCGAGCTTGGGTCTTCAAGGCGCCAAGCACCCAATGGTCGGCTGCGGCAATAAAAACAATAAAAAGATGGCGCGAATCGCTTTTTCACAGTTTTCTAGTGAACGCTACGAACACGCAAAGCGTGCGCGGCCTTCGGCAGGTCGTGCCTAATTTGTTGCATCCGATTCGTCGCGTCTGCGTGCATCGCAAGAACTCCACGCCGCAGCTTCGCGATGTCGTTCACCCACCGATTGTCGCACCGATTGTCGCGCAAGGGGTTGTAACGACCCGGCAGCAATGCTGGCGGAGCATTTGGCTAACTTTTGGGGGAGATTTACGATGGGTGAGGTGCACCGGCTCCCGGCGCCGCAGATTTCATTCAGCCTGCAAACCGCCGGACGCCTGATGACCGAAGTTTTTCCAGCATGGGTGCAGGATCTGGCGCTGCTCGTGGAAAGTGTCGAAACCGCGCGACCACCTGGGGCGCTGTCGGACTGGCAGCCGGGCGCGACCGTGCGGCTGCCTTATTCGAAAAAGGTCTGTAGCGATAGCGCCGCGGTTTGTAGCCAAGCGCTGATGGCGCTGGCTGACACCGCGATGGTACTGGCCTGTTCGGCGGCCTGGAACGGGTACCGGCCGATGACCTCGATCGATCAGACCACGCATTTCCTCCGCGCGGTAAATTTCGACGTGGTGGCGGATGCGCGCGTGGTGCGGATCGGCCACAATACCAGCTTCGGTCGCGTCATGCTGCTCAATGCCGCCGATCGGCGGCCGGTCGGCATGGTGGCAAGCGCCTATTCGATATTGTAAAGCCGCTGGAACGACCGGAGGGCTAGACGGTTTTAATCCCAGCGCTGCGGCCTCTGACCTTTGCCGCAAGTCAAGCCTGCGAGGCTCTAATGATTCGCAATATCATGATCGCGCTCGTTTTGGTCCTGGCGGCCTTGGCCGCTGGCCTCAGTGCCAGCACCAAGGCCATGGCCTGGGGCGCGGAATTCGCCGGCCCAGGTCCGGCAGTGACTGGCAACGACATCGGCGGCATCTTTCCCTATTCGCCCGATGTCGAGCCGATCTACCGCCACATCGCCACAGATCACTGCGCACGCTGGGGTCGTTTCGCCAAAGTCACCAGCATCCACCGCGTCTATGGCGACTATGTCGGTTTCGTTTGTTACGACCGCCCGGGCAAGGTTCATTAGCCAGCCCTCATCCTGACAAACGACAGCGAAGTGCCAGCCTTCACCGCCAGTCGCCGATCGCGGCTTGAACCAGCGCGAGCGCGGCAACCGCGGCGGTGTCGGCACGCAGGATGCGCGGGCCGAGCGCGAGCCGCACCACATTCGGTAATTTAAGCAGCGCCGCGCGCTCGTCCGCGGCAAAGCCGCCTTCCGGACCGACCAAGACCGCAAGCGGCGCCTGACGTGGGACGGTGGCGAGCGCCGCGAGAGGATCGGCGAGATCGGCCGCTTCATCGCAGAACACCAGATGCCGCGTCGTCTCCCACGCTACCAGCGCCTCGACGAGCGTAACCGGTGCCGCAATTTCCGGCAGCGAAAGAATGCCACATTGCTCGGCGGCCTCGATGGCATTGGCGCGCATGCGTTCGAGATTGACCCGCGCGACCTGGCCGTGACGGGTAAGCACCGGTCGCAGCTGCGAGGCGCCCATCTCGACTGCTTTCTGCACCATGTAATCGAGCCGCGCCGACTTGAGCGGTGCGAATAGATAATGCAGATCGGTCGGGGCGGTCTGCGCGCGCGTGCGGGCGCCGATGCGCAGCGCCGCTGCACGTTTGCCGCCCTCAAGCGTCGCGCGCCATTCGCCGTCACGGGAGTTGAACACCAAAATGCTCTCACCGGCTTTTAGCCGCAGCACGGTGGTCAAATAATGGGCCTGGTCACGGTCCAGCACAGGGGTACGGCCCTCCTCAAGCGGCGCATCGACGTAAAGCCGCGTGGTGCGAAAATCGTAACCGGGCATGGTGAGGTCTTTCGGCCGAACGTCGGGGCCGAGATGAGCTATCCGCCCCGCATATTAAGCTGATTTACGCTTCGCGATCGGGTTTTAGACCGTAAACCACAGCGTCGCACTGGCCGATTTACGGGCGATTTGCCGCGTTGTCGCCGGATTTGACGAGCCTTTAAGGACACGGGGATTTCGGGCAAAGTCACAGGCTGCGGCCGAGAATGAGTCGCAGGCCAGAGCGACTGGGTCGGGAGAGGGCTATCTCATGAAAAGCGCGCGCGCGCTGTCGCATTGTGCGGCCTTTTATTGGGCCTCCTGTTTGGCCGTGGCTCTCTGCGCCTTGGCCGCGGCCGAGCGCCCCGCGTGGGCGCAATTTCCCGCGCCCACAGTGTGCAATGATTTCAGCAAGATTTCCGCCGAAGCACAGAAGCGCAGTCAGGCCGTCGGCGCTGCGATGAAAGCTAAAGCCGATCGCAAACAGCTCTGCACGCTGATGGCGAGCTTTGTCGCTGCCGAAACCACGGTCGTTAAATTCCTTGAAGACAATAAAGTCTGGTGCGGCGTCCCCGACCAGGTGATCACGTCCTCCAAAGCCAATCACGAGAAATCGTTGAAATTCCGCACCATGGCTTGCAGCGAGGACGCACCGCGCCCGAAAACGCCGTCCTTGAGCGATGCGATAAAGACACCGAGCGTCGATACCGCAAAGAACACCAAGACCGGCCGTGGCACGTTCGATACGCTTACCGGGAATCCGCTCGCACGATGAACCGGGCGGCCGGTTCGGTCGCGGACGCGACCGACAATTGGGTCGACTCGCTCGCCCCGGCCTGGTCACGGCCTTATCTGCGGCTGGCGCGGCTTGATCGTCCGATCGGCTCTTGGCTTTTGCTCCTACCCTGTTGGTGGTCATCGGCTTTGGCCGCGATTGCCGCAGGATGGGGCCTGCCCAATCTCTCGCACATCGCGCTGTTCTTCATCGGCGCCTTTGCCATGCGCGGCGCCGGCTGCACCTGGAACGATATCGTCGACCGCGATCTCGACCGCGCCGTCGAACGTACCAGTTCGCGGCCAATTCCATCGGGCCAAGTCAGCGTCACGCAAGCCGCGTTATTCCTGATCGCGCAATCGCTGGTCGGGCTTCTCGTGCTACTCGCGTTCAATGCCTTCACCGTTGCGCTCGGCATCGCCTCGCTCGCGATCGTTGCGATCTATCCGTTCATGAAGCGGATCACTTATTGGCCGCAGATCGTGCTCGGCCTCGCCTTTTCCTGGGGCGCGCTGATGGGCTGGACCGGCGCGTTCGGCCATCTCGATCTTCCGGCGCTTTTGCTCTATGCCGGTTCGATTTCATGGGTGATCGGCTACGACACCATCTACGCTCATCAAGATCGTGAAGACGACGCGCTGATCGGCATCAAATCCACCGCTCTGCTGTTTGGACCGCGCACCAAGCCAATGCTGGCACTGTTCTACGCCATCGCCGTCATTCTCATCGGGACGGCCGGCTTGACTGCCGGCGGAAGATTAGTCTTCGCGCTCGGGTTGTTCGCCTTCGCCGCACATCTTGCTTGGCAAATCGTTCGGCTCGACATCGCCGATCCCGACAATTGCCTCGCCGTGTTCAAATCCGACCGCGATGCGGGCTTGATCCTGTTCGTGGGACTAGTCCTGCAGGCGGTGATGCGCTTTTGAGCACCACTCACTGGTCGCCTGTCTTGGGAACGGCAGGCGCGCCGCCGAAATCCGAAAGCCCGACCATACTAGAGCGCTGGTTGAGAACTTCTGCCAGGAATCTCTTATTTTCATCGCAATTTTTCATCGCAAAACTTTCACGCAAGTCATTTGCACAAAGCGATGCGGCCGTAGCGGAGCCGCGACTTGCGTGAATGAGACGCAACACCATTAGGTGTTTGGCGGCGGCGGATTCGGAAATTTCGCCAGCCGTTCGGCAAGTTCGTAGCTACGGGCGAGCCTAAGCCAGCGGCAGAAGACCGCCGGAGAAGGGCTGTTACGCAGGCCGATTCGGTGCTGATAACAGTCCCGGATTGCCTCAGATGCTTCCGGCAATAACAAACAAACAGCGCTGTCTCTTGGAGACAAGCGCCTCAGATGCCGCCGCGGTCAAGCCATGAGCGCTCGAACTGCTCGATCTCATCCGCCAGTTCGCGCCAGCCGCGCATGAGTTCCAAAAACGCTTCTTTAGTATCCGGCTCCCGGGCCTTTTGCGCTGCGACGTGACATTCCATCGCTCGTACCCGGAACCGTTCGGGTCGCGTCGTCATCTAAAGAAACGAGCAGCGATCTAGCCCGTTCCTAAGTTCCGGAGGCGCTCACATCCTTCTCATCGGACGTAATTACATCGCGCGAACGGATGCGGGGGCAAAACCGTTCGAAAGAACGGCATCGCCGAGCCTGTGATCGGACGGCCCCCAAAACTAGTCCGGCGCGCTGATCTCACGTTCGCCGCGGTGCACAATCATCACTGCCGGAAACATACCGGCACGCCGGTACAGCAACCGAGACGGACGCCGGCGCGCGACGGCGCTGCGGCGCCGACGGCGCCAAGTTGGCGCCGCGATCAGCAACCGGCCAATCCGCGCGAACACTTCGCGCACGGTGCCGTTGTCTTCGGCGACTAGAAGCGGCAGGCCAAGCACGCGGCCCCATAACTGCCATTCGGCGACGATGTCGTCATTGTTCGCCGAGCAAAAAAGCGGCAGCGATAGCGCGGCATCGGCATGTTCCAGCGTAACGGAAATCCTGCGCGGTGGCTTGCCGCTTTCGCCCGAGAGTTTGATCGCGACGCCGCGATAGGCGGCGACCGGCAGGTTCACGGCCATTCGCATGCCGCCGAGCGCCCGGCGCAGCACGACGCGCTCGCGGTGTAAATCGACGATGCGCAAGCCTTCGTCCGCCGCGCCATCGTCGGCGGTAAACCGCACTGGCAGAGAGAAAGGGTCGAGCCGCCACGGGGATGCAATCGTGCTTGCAC
>JBASAH010000317.1:0-2745 GCA_049650505.1 Xanthobacteraceae bacterium | reverse complement strand
TCCCACCGCCGATCGGCTGCGCGAGGCGCTCTTCAATATTCTGGTCCATGCCTATGATGACCCGCTCAACGGGGCGCGCGTGCTTGACCTGTTCGCGGGGACAGGGGCGCTCGGCATCGAGGCGCTGTCGCGCGGCGCCAGCTTCACGCTGTTTGTTGACGATGGCGCGCAAGCGCGTGCGCTACTGCGCGAAAACGTCACCGCGCTGGGGTTGGGCGGCGTCACGCGCATCTTTCGCCGCGATGCGACCAAGCTCGGCGCCGCGCATCCAGTCGAACCATTCTCGCTCGCATTTGTCGATCCACCCTACGGGCAAGGGCTTGCCGCCGCCGCGCTCGTTTCGGCGCGCGATGGCAGCTGGTTAGTGCCTGAAGCTTTAATTGTGGTCGAAGAAACGGGCAAAGCGGCTTTTGCGCCACCGCAAGGTTTTTTGGAACTCGAGCGGCGGGCCTATGACGACACCGAGTTCGTGTTGTGCCGCTTTAGGGTCTCTTAGCAGGATCTTTTCCGAAAACCGGTATCCACTTTTCAGGATCATGCTTTAGTCCACACTGATGCCGGCGGCATGGATGACTTTGCCCCAGCGCGCGACCTCCTCGGGCACGAACTTCGCGAGATAATCCGGCGTGCGGCGCTCCGCCGGAACGATCTCGAGGCCGAGCTCCATCAGCCGTTTGCTCACGGTGGGATCGTTCAGCGTGTCGCTCATTGCCTGATTGAGCTTGCGCACCACCGCCGCTGGCGCTCCCGGCGGCAGAAAGAACCCATTCCACACGCTCGCCTCGACGCCAGACAAGCCTTGTTCGCCGGTCGTCGGCACATCGGCGATGATCGGCACCCGCCGCGACGCCATCACCGCGATCGGTTTTACCGTGCCGTTTTTAGCGAGCGTGGCGCCGGTCTGGATGGTCGCGCACATATAATCGAGCCGGCCAGCCATCAAATCCTGCTGCGCTGGTCCCTCGCCGCGATAGGGCACGTGCGTGACGGTAACGCTAATCGCCATATTGAGGAGCACGCAGGGCAGATGCGTGCCCGAACCGACGCCGGCCGAACCGAATTGCACTTGGCTCTGATTGGCCCGTACATAGGCTATGAATTCCGGCAGGTTAGCTGCAGGCAGATCCTTGCGGGCAATCAAAATTCGCGGCGATTCAGTCGCCAGACCGACCGGCGTAAAATCGCGCACCGCGTTGTAGAGCGGCGTCTTGTAGAGCGATTGGTTATAGGCATGCGTGCCGCTATTGCCGATCAGCATCGAATAGCCGTCCGGCTCCGCCTTGGCGACACGTAAACTGCCGGCCGTGCCTGCCGCCGCTCCAACGTTTTCGACGACGATCGCCTGGCCAAGCCGTTCGCTCATGCCCTGCGCCTGAATGCGCGCGCTGACATCGACGCCGCCCCCGGCCGCGAATGGTACAATCAAAGTCATGGCTCGGCTCGGCCAGTTCTCGGCGTGAGCCGGCGTCGCGAGCGTCAGCACAAAGGCGACAGCGCAAAATAAGCGGCTTGTTTTCATGGGGCGCGTTCGAGTCCTTTTCTTATCGTCGCCCGAACAGCCGCTCAATATCGGTGAGCTTTAATTCGACATAAGTCGGGCGGCCGTGATTGCACTGGCCGGAATTGGGAGTGCCTTCCATTTCGCGAAGAAGCGCGTTCATTTCCTCGGGCTTGAGGCGTCGGCCGGCGCGCACCGAACCGTAGCAAGCCATCGACGAAGCTACCTGCATCAGGCGGCGTTCGAGTGGCAGCGTCTCGTCCCATTCGCCAATATGCTCGGCAAGATCGCGGATCAGGCCGGCGCCATCGATTTCGCCGAGCAGCGAGGGGGTCTCGCGCAAAGCAACAGCGCCTGGGCCAAAAGTCTCGATGACCAAGCCATAGCGCGAGAGTTCATCGGCGCGAGCGACAAGCCGCTCGACATCGCCCTCATCGAGTTCGACAATTTCCGGAATGAGAAGGATTTGTCTAGGCACGCCATTCTTGGCGATCGCCTCTTTCAGGCGTTCATAGACGATACGCTCGTGGGCGGCGTGCTGGTCGACAACCACAAGTCCATCACGGGTCTGCGCCACGATATAGGTGTCGTGGATCTGCGCGCGGGCGGCGCCAAGTGGATGATCGAGACCCTCACCGCCGATGGTTTCTTGCCGCGACGAACGATCGGGGGCGTAACTGTCGAACCCCGCACGCAAATCCGCGCGCAAGTCCGCTGTTGGGACGCCCACCTCAAATGTCGATTGCGCCGGTTCGGCGAAGCCGCGCAGCGGCGCAAAAGATCCGCCGATCTCGCGCATCCGGCCGGCCGAGCGCCGCCAGCCCGCGCTGGTAAATCCGGGCCGAGGCGAGGTTCGGAACGCCGCAATGGTCGCCGCACCACCGGTTGTCGCCGCGCGGGCTGCCTCACGCGACAAGGCGGTCTTGAGCGCATGCACGATCAGCGCGCGGACCAATCCGGCATTGCGAAAGCGCACCTCGGCTTTGGCCGGATGCACATTGACATCGACCTCGCGCGCCGGCAGCGAAACGAATAACGCAACCAGTGGATGACGGTCGCGCGGCAGATAATCGGCATAGGCCGCGCGCACAGACCCGATCAAAAGCTTATCGCGAACCGGCCGGTCGTTGACGAAAAGGTATTGACCGAGCGAATTGGCGCGCGTGAGCGTCGGCAGCGCCGCAAAACCTTCGATCCTGATCTCCTCACGTTCTGCCGCTATCTCGACCGCTTTGGCACGGAAATCC
>JBASAH010000316.1:0-5836 GCA_049650505.1 Xanthobacteraceae bacterium | reverse complement strand
ACCATGCTCAAGAACGCTTCGACTTCGCTGCGCAGCTTGGTGGTGGCGTGTTCGACCTGTTCGGTGGCGGCGAGCACGGTCTGCGCCGAGCCGCGCGTCTGCGTGACGCCGCCGGCAACCTCCCCCAGCGCGGCGACGATCGCTTTGGCGCCGTTCGCGGCGCTGGCGACGTTGTGCGAAATTTCCCCGGTCGCCAGCTCCTGCTGCTCGACCGAAATCGCCACCGCGCTTGTGTAAGTATTAATGCCCTGCATGCGCCGGGTAATTTCGCGGATTGCCGAGACCGCTTTGCCGCTCGATGCCTGCACCGAAAGAATTTCATGGGTGATTTCTTCGGTCGCCTTGGCAGTCTGCACCGCGAGCGATTTCACTTCCGAAGCCACCACGGCAAAGCCGCGGCCCGCCTCGCCGGCACGCGCCGCTTCGATCGTGGCATTGAGCGCTAACAAATTGGTCTGGCCGGCGATGTCCTGAATGAGCTTCACCACGTCGCCAATCTTATGCGCCACATGCGCGAGCGCGGCGATGTCCTCATTGGTAGCGCTGGCGTCGGCCGCCGCGGCGCGCACCACCTGATTGGTCTGTCCGAGCTGGCGGCTGATCTCCTTGATCGAAAGCGAAAGCTCCGCCGCGGCGGTAGCCGCGGTTTCGACATTGGCGGAAGCGGCGTTCGAGCCATGCACCGCACCTTCGGCGCGGTGCAACGTGTGGTCGGAGGTCGTCAACAATAATTTGGCCGCCGCTTTCATTGCGATGGCGCTCTGACTGACGGTTTCGAGGACATTTTCGACGCGCGCGCGGAATGAGCCGATCGCCGCATCGACGGCGCGGCGGCGTTGCTCGCGCTGGCGCAGCGAGTCGCGCTCTTTTTCGGCGAGCAGCTGCTCGGTGACGTCGGTATGCGTGGCGACCCAACCGCCGCCGAGCATCGGACGGCTGACCAGCGCGATGATGCGGCCGTCCTTGTGCTCGATGGTCTTGGTTTCGGTCCGGCCTTCGGCCGCGTGGCGTAGGCAATCGGCGACGTAGTGATCCGGATCGCCGTTGAAATTCCCGGCGGCGAGCCGATGCATCAACAGATCGCGCAATGGCGTTCCCGGCCGCGCATGCGCCGGCTGCAGATCATACATTTCGATGTAGACGTGGTTGCACAGCACGAGTCGCGCCGCGCTGTCGAACATGCACAGACCCTGTGTCATGTTGTTAAGGGCGGCGCGGAACAACTGCGTCTGTTTTCGCCGCCGGTGATTGACCAATAATCCCTCGATCGCCGCCAGGCCGAACGCGAACGGCAACGCGAATAGCAACGCCGCCACCGGCCACGATGCGCCCGTAAGCACGGCGATGACCCAGGATGTTCCGCTAAGCGCGAAAATGGCAATGCCAAACGCGAGGCCGACAACGCCAGCAATGACGACGAGCGGCCAGTTGCGGCTCAACTTGGAAAGATTTGGAGCGCCGAACATCGCGTCTCTTTTGTTTGAGCCTGATCTTTTCCGACCTGCCTTCGCCCGCCGAAGCATCAAACGGGGGGACGAAGGTTTGGCGGGGCTTCGCGCAGGCGGGAAACCGGTTACCACTTTTCGGGATCATGCTTTAACAGCAAAACTTAGACGCGGAGTTTTAGCGTTAAGCGACGCGGCATGACGTCCTTAACAAATGCTCAACACTAATGCGGCTCGCGGGAATCACTGGCAGCAAGAGGTGGGAATCCATGTCGCCGCCGGCATGAACCGTATTCGTGCCGATATTGTAATCGGCGTGATAGTGCATGTAATGGCTGCTGCCGACGCCGTCGCGCGGCTGAATATCCAGCCGAATACGATGATTCTTCTTAAACACCATCGAGGTCGGCCAGATCTCCACTTCGACGCGAACCACTTCGCCCGGCGTCAGATAAAGCCGGCGGACGTGGCGATGATACGGGCGATACGGGCGCGACAGCTTCGGATCGAGCTCGCGGTGCGATACGCGTAACCAACCTTTCGCTACCGGCACTGGCAGGCTCTGCTGGCCGATTTCCATGACTTCGCTGCCGTCGGGCGCAAAATTGCGCAGTGTCAGAAATAAATCCATGTCTTCGCTGGAGCTCGATACCCACAACACCGCGGCGAGCGGGCCGGTGATTTCCGTATCGGCGGCGAGCGGCGGCGTCTCGAGCGCGACCCCCATACCGGGCTTGATGCCGCCGCCCATCACCTGCGATGAGGCGGCCGAGGTCGAGCCCATCGAGCCGAGGCTTGAGGCGGCATAGGTCCGCGACGCTGCATTGGTTGGCTTGGTCGTGGTGAGCGTACCGGTTACGCCGGCGCGATCTTCCGCCGGCTGCGACAGATCGAGATAGAATTTGGTCCAGCGCGTGCGGGCGAGCGGCCATTCATGTTCGCTGCGCCATTCGAAGGCGTTGCCGCCCTTGCGAATGGCAAGCTTAACCGGCGGCTCCTTCATGACGCTGTTGTCGATGCCTTTGAGCCAATAATCGAAGAAGCGAATCTGATCGCGTCGTCCGTCTTCGGTGTAGAACGGATGGACATGCGAGCCGAGATGAATGCGCAGCTTCTTGTGCTCCGTTGCCGCGCGCATGAACGCCTCGGTATTGCCGCGCAAATGCAGGCCCATGCCGGACCAATTGCCGACGCTGAACATCGGCATATCGATCTTGTCCCATTGCGCCTGCGAGCCGCGGAACGCGCCGCTGTCGAGATTATTATGCAGCCAGAAATGCAGCGCATTGATGTGCCAGCCGTCGGCAAGCTCTCGCGAAGCGCGGCCGAGCAAATGATGCAGCATATGCGCGGTGTACCAATTGGTCATGAACAGGTTCAGGATGCCGCCGTGAAAAAGCGCGTCGCGGTAAAGATCGGCAAAGCCTTCCCACGGGATGATCGCCCTCAATGAGGGCGGCCTTAAGTTGGCGACGAACCACTGATTGATGGCGAAATAGGAAATGCCGAGGAGCCCGATATTGCCGTTGCACCACGGCTGCGCCGCCGCCCATTCGATCGCGTCGTAGAAGTCGACCGCTTCAGCGAGCGACCACGGGTCGTATTGGCCCGGCGACTTCCCGGTGCCGCGGCTATCGACGCGAACGGCCGCGTAACCGCGCGGCACCCACCATTGCGGATTGATGGTCTCCCAGTTCATCCATTCGTTGGGCGGCTCTTCGAGAGTCTCCGGCACCATCCAGAGCTTATCTTTCTGGTACGGGCCGAGATTGAGAATGGCGGGAAATTTGCCGGCGTCTTGCGGGCGGAACACATCGGCCTTGAGGCGAACGCCGTCGCGCATCGGCACGTCGACGTCTTTTTCGACGTGGACGGCGTAATTGGGATGCACGGTTGGCTCGCTTGTCATGTTGGTTCTGCGTGGCGCTGGCGCGCGGGAGCGGACCTAAACGGGTAGCGGCTGCCGCGAGTAAAAATTTCAATCGGCGGCAATTACTCCGTCTCGATCTTCACTTCGCTGGTGATCTTGCGCCAGGTCTCGATCTGTTGCGCCAGCCAGACTTTGGCATCGGCAAGCGAGTTATTCGGCACAATATTGAAGGTCTGTTTCTTGTATGCCGCACTTGCTTCCGGCGTTTGCAGCGAAGCAACCGTCGCATCGAAAATCGTCTGCAAGATTGGCTTCGGCGTGCCGGCTGGCGCGAATAAGGCCTGCCAGGCAATCGTGCCGACACCGGGGAAACCGGCCTCCTGCATGGTCGGCAGATCGGGGTAGTCCGGCAGCCGCGCATGGTTGATGAGTGCGAGCGGGCGGAAATTTCCAGCCTTCACCTGCGACGTTGAGCTTGCGACATTGAGGAAGGCGACCTGCGTCGAGCCGGTCAGCATGTCGTTGATGACGCCGGACGCTCCCGATTTATTGGGAACGGCGATCATGTCGAGGCCACCAGCGCGTTTGGCGAGATAGGCCGTGTCGTAATGCGGATAGCTCCCGGGACCGACAGTGCCGTAGCGAACCTTGCCGGGATTCTTCTTCGCATAATCGATCAGCCCGGGCAGGCTACTGACATTGAAATCCTTGGTCGTGGCAAGGAGGAAAGCCGGTATGTCGACCACATCAGTGATCGGCACCACGTCCCTTGAGTAATCGATTTTGAATTTTTCCGCATAGATGATCGGCGTGATGGCGTTGGTCGAGACATTGCCGATCATCAGCGTGTAGCCGTCGGCAGGCGAGCGCACCATGTCCTCAATCGCGATGATGCCGAATGCGCCCGGCTTGCTCTCGACATAGAACGATTGGCCGAGCCGCTTGCTCATTTGCTCGGCGAGGATGCGGGCCACGATGTCGGTCGCGCCGCCGGGCGCATAAGGCACGATGATTTTGACCGGCCTCGACGGATATTTGTCTGCCGTTTGCGCTGGCGCGGCACCAGCGGTCAGACACGTTGCGGTCAGACACAGTATCGTCGTCACTAGAATCATCGCGCGTTTCATGACGCTCTCCGCTGATCTGTGCCGTTTTACGTTGCGACTAATCTTCGCCGCCCGCCGCAATGCCATGCAGGCCGTGCGACGCGTCCTTCACCGTGAAGAATACGACGTCGCTATCGGCCGAAGCTGTGCCCGAATGCACGACATTGGCCGGAACATAGATCACGGAGCCGGGCTTGGCTTCGACGGACTTGCCGCCGATGGTGGCGTGGAAGACGCCCTGCAGAATATAAATCCATTGCTCGTTGGGATGCGAATGCGGCTCGGCGCCGGTCCCGGCCGACATGCGCATCAGTCCGACGATCACGCGATCGCCCTCGACGCAGGAGCCGTTTGCCGTCGAATAATCGGGACCACCCAGGATGTGATTAACATGCGCGAGATCGAACACGTATTCGCCGGGAGCGGCGCGCTTGGCGCCGGGCGTGCGCGGCCGCGGCAGCGCGGATGATTCAGTCATTGCAGAACTCCCGCCAAAACTCCTCTGCGCTGATGGTAGTCGAGGGCCATTGCGGAAACCAGACAGGCGACCCCGTTCGGCAATTTCTGTTCACGCTTCCGACACTTTTTTGCTTACATGCTCGCAGGACGGCGGGGGCATTTCCATGATCCGGCTATTCGGCGCGGCCCGTCTTTGCGGGTTTGCACTTGGGTTTGGACTTGGCGCGGCGGCTTTATTCGGCTGCACCGGCAATAATCCGCCGGAAGGCCAGCCGAGCTTCTATCAGGACCTCGCCGGACCGGCCGCCACACTCGATGCCGGCGCGGCACAATCGATGATTTCCGGCTATCGCCACAACAACGGCCTCGGCGGCGTGACGATCGATCCGGAATTGATGCGGCTTGCCAATGAGCAAGCCAGCGCCATGGCGGCGCGCGGCGCGCTCGATCATGGCGTCGGTGCGCCGTTCCAGGAGCGCATCCGCAAGTCGCGATTCGATGCCGCGGTTGCGGTCGAAAATATCGGCGGCGGCTACCATACGCTGGCCGAGGCGTTTTCCGGCTGGCGCGATTCGCCACCGCATCGCGCCAATATGCTCAACGCGAATGTAACGCGCATGGGCATCGCCGCGGTCTATTCGCCGAAGTCCAAGTATAAAGTGTTCTGGGCTTTGATCTTGGCGGCGCCGGATGAGCGTCGGAGTTGACGCGAGACGAAGAACAAG
Source organism: Xanthobacteraceae bacterium (assembly GCA_049650505.1). Taxonomy (GTDB): domain Bacteria; phylum Pseudomonadota; class Alphaproteobacteria; order Rhizobiales; family Xanthobacteraceae; genus BOG-931. The sequence continues at coordinate 231 of JBASAH010000316.1, read as the reverse complement.
GCTGAAAGATATCGTCTGACGTCATGACCGGGCAAACAGAGACCTTGGTTACACGCGGCACGCGGGTTCGCGTGCGCCGCGCCGGCTCCGGCAAGCCGCTGCTTTTCCTGCACGGCGCCGGTGGCTGGCCGGCTTGGCTGCCGTTCTTCGAGCAGCTGTCCCAACATTTTGCCGTCACGGTGCCTGAACATCCGGGCTTCGGCGGCTCGGACGATCCGCACTGGCTGCGCG
>JBASAH010000315.1:0-2845 GCA_049650505.1 Xanthobacteraceae bacterium | reverse complement strand
GATCGCCTGCGCTTCGGCGCGCATCTCCGCGAGCAGCCGATTGGCGGCGTGCGAATCGAAGCTGGACAGCCGCAGCAAACGGCCGCGCACAACTTCGTAGGCCACCGGCGCACGCAACAGACCGACTGCCGAGCCGACGCCGGCATTAGCCGGCACTAGAACGCGGCCGATGCCGAGCTTCTCGGCGACGCGCGCGGCATGCAGCGGCGCTGCGCCGCCGAATGCGATCAAGGTGCGCGGCCGCAAATCCTTGCCGCTTTCGATGGCGTGCACGCGCGCCGCGTTCGCCATGTTCTCATCGACCATTTCGCTGACGCCGAGCGCTGCGTGCTCAGCGGCAAGATTAAGCTTGGCGCCGATCCGTTCGGCGATCGCGCGCTTGGCAGTAACAGCATCGAGCCGCATCTTGCCGCCGGAAAATGTCGCCGGATCGATCCGCCCCAGCACCAGATCGGCATCGGTCACGGTCGGCTCGCCGCCGCCACGGCCATAACAGACCGGTCCCGGCTCCGAGCCAGCGCTTTGCGGCCCCACGGCGATACGCCCGAGCGCATCGACTGCCGCGATCGAGCCGCCGCCGGCGCCGATTTCGACCATGTCGATGACGGGTATCCGCAGCGGCAGTCCGCTGCCTTTGGTGAAGCGATAGACGCGCGCCACTTCGAAGGCGCGCGATGTCTGCGGCCGGCCGTGATCGATGAAACAGATTTTTGCCGTCGTACCACCCATATCGAACGAAGCCACCTGATCGAGCGCGTGCTGGCGCGCAATACAGGCGGCAAAGATGGCGCCGCCGGCCGGGCCGGATTCGACCAGACGTACCGGAAACCGGATCGCCGTCTCAGTCGTGGTGATGCCGCCGCCCGAGGTCATCAGCAGCATGGGACAGCGAAAGCCCGATCGTTCAAGTTCGTGGGCGAGTTTGTCGAGGTAATTGCCGATCAGCGGCTGCAGATAAGCGTTGGCGCAAGCGGTAGAGAACCGTTCGTATTCGCGCATTTCAGGCGAAACATCCGACGACAGGCTCACCGGCAAATCTGGAAAGCGGCGGGCGATGGCCTCGCCGACGCGGCGCTCGTGCTCGGCATTGGTAAAGCTGTGGAGGAATCCAACCGCCACGGCCTCGATGTTTTGCTCAGCGAGCGTTTCGAGGGCGCGGCTCACGCTCGCGTCATCGAGCGGGACCAGTACGTTGCCATGCGCATCGATGCGTTCGCGGATCGGCAGGCGTAGCCGGCGCGGCACGAGCGGCGGCGGCAGATCGATGTTGATGTCGTACTGCTCGAAGCGATTCTCGTGACGGATTTCGATTACATCGCGAAAGCCTTCGGTGGTCAGAAGCGCGGTCTTGGCGCCCTTGCGTTCGATCAGCGCGTTAGTCGCAAGCGTTGTGCCATGAATGATCAACTGAACATCGCCGGGCGACACTCCGGCCTCGGCAATGACCGCGCGCAAAATCGCGAGCACACCCGCTTCCGGGGCGCGCGGCGTGGTCAGGCCCTTGGCCGTATAGGGGCGATCGCCGACTTCGAGCGCCACATCGGTGAACGTGCCGCCGATATCGACACCAAGCCGGATTGCGGGAGAAGATGTCACGCGCGGACCGCCAACAACAATCGAGCACCGTCAAAATCGCTAGTGCGGTGGATTTGAAGTTCCTACAATTCAGTCGGAAGCTCTCATAGGAACTTTAAATCCAAAAAACCGCACTAGAATTATATATTTGCTAGGGTCCCTTTGATTCCGAAGTTCGCATGAGAGCGTGCCGACAAAGCGTGCGAACTTCGGAATCGGGACACTAGGTATATGCCGGCTCTTTGCCGGACTTGTCCATCGCGCCGCAAAGGGCTGCATTGCGCAATAACCGCGTTGCGCAGTTATCGGGCCGGGTGCATCATGCCGGTAGATTCCGTGCGAATTTTAGAAAGCGGACCTAATTTTAGGAACCGGATCAAGGAGCGGCGGCCATGCACGATATCGTCATTCGCGGCGGCACGATTATCGACGGCACTGGCAAGGCCGCATTCACCGGCGATGTCGCCATCGCTGACGGGCGTATTGTCGGGGTCGGCGGCAAGCAGGGTCCGGCCAAGCGCGATATCGATGCCGATGGACTTCTGGTCACACCCGGCTGGGTCGACGCGCACACCCATTATGACGGACAGGCGATGTGGGACCCGCTGTTGGCGCCGTCGTGTTGGCATGGCGTGACGACGGTGTTGTTCGGCAATTGCGGCGTCGGCTTTGCGCCGGTGAAGAAGCACCATCGCGGCGCGTTGATGGATCTGATGGAAGGCGTCGAAGAAATTCCCAACCCAGTGCTGGCGGCGGGCCTGAGCTGGGAGTGGGAGACTTTTCCGCAATTCATGGATGCGCTGGAGCGGCGGCCGCATGCCATCGATATCGGCGCGCAGGCCGCGCATCTGCCGCTACGGGTCTATGTCATGGGCGATCGCGCGGTGCAGCGCGAAACGGCGACGCCGGATGACGTTGCCGAGATGCGCCGGCTCACCATCGAGGCGCTGCAATGCGGCGCCTTCGGCTTTACTACCTCGCGCACGGATTCGCATAAAACGCCTGATGGCGAACTGGTGCCATCGCGCGATGCCGATGCCGATGAGCTGGTCGGGATCGGTTCGGCGCTCGGCGCCGTCGGCATGGGCGCTTTCGGCATGAACAGCGACTTTGACGACGAGGATTATGAGCTTGCCTGGATGACCAGGCTCGCGCGCCAGACCGGACGGCCGGTGTGGTTCTTGCTCACCGACCGCTATGAAGACCCACGGCGCTGGCGGCGGCTCCTTGACGCGACGCATGCGGCGCGCGCGCAGGGCCTCTCGTTCAC
>JBASAH010000314.1:0-11226 GCA_049650505.1 Xanthobacteraceae bacterium | reverse complement strand
CGCGGCGTCTTCGGCGACTTCCTTGCCGAGCGCCTCGATGCCTCCGGCGCGCTCGAGATCTTCCCGCCGCCACAGCATGGTCTTGCCCTGGGCGAAGCCTCTGCCGAAGCTATCGACGATATATTGCCAGCGCGCCTGATAGGTATTGAGGAAAGCGCATTCGATTTCGGCCCAAAATCCATCCGGACGGTCGCCGATCGGCGGCGACGCGACAAGGCCGGTGTCGGCGCGCCAACTCGCGAACAGCCTCTGAATGTAGTCGCGCGGCATCAGTACATTACTGTCAGCGATGACGATCCAGGGGTGCGACGCGGCGCGCCACCCTTTGACGACGTTGTTGAGTTTCGGATTCGTGCTCACCCGGTTGTCGCCGATTAGTAACCGCGCCGAGACGTTCGGATGGGCGGCAATCAAGCTTTTGACCAGCGGCAGAATAGGATCGCTGGCGCGGGCGACGCAAAACAGAATTTCATAACAAGGATAATCAAGCTCGAAAGTCGAACGCAGAGTCTCGGCGACGTAATTATCGATGCCAAACAGCGGACGCACCAAGCTGACCGGCGGGTGCTGGGCGAATGACGGACGATGTCGCGTTTTCCAGCGCAGCCTGTGGATCGCGATTGCGATGCTCGTAGTCTGGACCGCAGTAAGCAGAATGCAGAAGATCGTGGTGGTGGCGAGAATCGGCGCAGTCATCGCTGAGACCGTTAGTTACGCGTTATGACAAGCTTGTGACTCTCGACTCTGCTTCTTCAGCTGGACTCCGTCAAAGACTCGCGCGTGTTAACGATTGTTGTCATCGTTTTGCAATGGAGAAAATTTATAACGCGATTCGATTGCAAAAGGCGCGAGAACACGGTCGGTGACGTTCGAGCACGGCACAAGAAAATTCCGTACTCTTTTTATATCCGATGTGCATCTCGGCGCGCGCGGCTGCCAGGCCGAACAACTCCTCAGCTTTCTACGCTATCATGATGCCGATACCATCTATCTGGTAGGCGACATCGTCGACGGCTGGCAATTGCGCTCGGGCTGGTTCTGGCCGCAGCATCACAATGACGTCGTGCAAAAGCTGCTGCGCAAGGCACGCAAGGGCGCGAGGGTCATCTATTTGCCGGGCAATCACGACGAGTTCCTGCGCGATTATTACGGAACGCATTTCGGCGGCATCGAAGTAGTCGAAACCGCAATTCATGCGGCCGCCGATGGCCGACGCTATCTCGTCGTGCATGGCGACGTGTTCGACATGGTGGTCAAGCACGCGCGGTGGCTCGCGCTGCTCGGCGATACAGCTTATGAAATCGCGATCCTGATCAACCGCTATTTCAATGCGGTTCGCCGCCGGCTCGGCTTCCGCTATTGGTCGCTCTCGCAGTGGGCAAAGCATAAGGTCAAGAACGCGGTGAATTACATTGGCGCGTTCGAGCAGACGCTCGCGGAAGAAGCGCGCCGTCATCACGTCGACGGCGTGATCTGCGGGCACATTCATCACGCCGTCATTCACGAGAATTTCGGCATTCACTACATGAATTGCGGTGACTGGGTGGAGAGTTGCACCGCGCTTGCCGAACATCCCGACGGCCGCTTTGAAATCGTCGCTTGGGAAGACCGCGGCGAAATGCTTCCACCAATGGCGGAGGATGAAGAGGAACCGGTCCTGCCGTTCACGCGCACCGAAATCGCCGCCTGAAGGGCCAATAGCTGCTTGAGCAGGTGAGTGCCGCAAAATTAGAAGTGCTCGCGGCTCGGGCTATTCGAGGCGTATAATCCCCCCGCATGGACCTCGCCGTACGGATCGAGCGCTGGGCGCTCGAGCGTCCCTTCACGATCAGCCGCGGCACCAAGACCGAAGCAGTCGTGGTGACCGTAGAGCTAAAACACGGCGGCCGGAGCGGTCGCGGCGAAGCGGTGCCTTATGCCCGCTACGGCGAAACGCCGGAAGGCGTGGCGAGCGCCATCGAAGCAATGCGCCCGGCGCTTCAGAACGGTCTCGACCGCGCCATGCTGCAAACCGCCATGCCGCCCGGTGCCGCGCGCAATGCGCTGGATTGCGCCTATTGGGACTTTGAGGCGAAACAAAATGGCTGCCGCGCCTATCAATTGGCCGCGCTGCCGACGCCAAAACCGCTCGTGACCGCCTATACGGTCTCGCTCGATCATCCTGACGCTATGGCCGATGCGGCAGCACGCGCGGTAAAAATGCCGTTGCTCAAAGTGAAGCTCGGCGGCGGACCGCAGGACGTCGAGCGCATTGCCGCGGTACGCCGCGCCGCGCCGAAGGCTGAGCTCATCGTCGATGCCAATGAGGGATGGGCCGACCTCGATCTCGAACGTAATCTCGCCGCCTGCGCGCAAGCAGGGGTCAGCCTGATCGAGCAGCCCCTGCCGGAGGGGCGCGATCTCGCGCTCAAGAAGATCGCGCGGCCGATCCCGATCTGCGCCGACGAGAGTGTCCACGATCGCGCCTCGCTGGAGGCGCTGAGCGGCAAGTACGACGCAATCAATATCAAGCTCGACAAAACGGGTGGATTAACTGAGGCGCTGGCGCTTGCGATGGAGGCCGAGCGGCGCGGCCTCGGTATAATGGTGGGCTGTATGGTCGCGACTTCGCTGGCGATGGCGCCGGCTATGCTTGTGGCGCAGCGTGCGCGGATCGTCGATCTTGATGGGCCGCTGCTTCTCGCCAAGGATCGCGCGCACGGCTTGCGCTATGACGGAAGCCTCGCTTATCCGCCGGAGCCCGCTCTGTGGGGATGAGGCGGCGTTAAGCAGCCGCCGCGAATAGAACTGTGGGTTATTCGCCCGGACTTCGCCCGTGCGATTGCAGTTCGCCTGTTCGATTGCGCCGCGCTGCCGTATACTTGGCGAGTCGCTCTGAGGGATGTCATCAGCGCGAGACGGCGTCGCCGCCGTGCAAGCGATTCGATTACGTAGTCGCGGACCGTTGATGACTGGCGATACGGGCAAGCTGCGTTTGCTGCTAGCGTTTTGCTACCGATTGATCCGCTTGCCGCGTTGCGCGCGTTGAGTGAGCAAGAGCTCATCGCCTGTTCGGATGGCGTGCAGTTGGAAACTTTACGGGCGCTTGGCGTTTAGCTGATGACTCGAGCGCTCGAATTGTCGCGTATCATACCCAGCGCCGAAGTTGCTGCAGCGGCTCGAAAATTTGACAGCAATCGGTGCAGGCGAGTGCAGGCGATGTGCTGAGTTCTCCGGGTCTGCCGGGTCCTTTGTAGGTCCCAAATGCTGATCTTCTGGAGGCCACTATGCACAGACTTACCGCTTTCGCTTTCACGGCAGTAGCGTTGTGCATGCTCGTGTCGGGTTCCACTCGCGTGTCCGCGCGTGATGACGGTCGTTACGCCAATTCTCCCTTGAAGCCGTGGTTTGATCAGCTCGCCAGTAAAAAAGGCCTGTGCTGCTCATTTGCCGACGGCGTCAAAGTAGAAAATGTAGATTGGGATACCGACAACGGGCGTTATCGCGTTCGGCTTGATGGGCAATGGATCACCGTTCCCGAATCAGCGCTGATAACGGAGCCCAATCGTTACGGTCCGGCCGTCGTCTGGCCGTATCGGGATGCTGATGGTACGACGCAGATCCGTTGCTTCTTGCCTGGAGCGGGGGCTTAAGGGTCAAAACTCATTATTTGCGTGAGCCTTATCAGGCGACGAGGCGGGAATACACTTCCGGATCGACGTTACCGCCGGAGAGCACGGCGACGGCAACTTTATTCCTGACATCGATCTTGCCGTGCATCACGGCAGCGAGCGCGACCGCTCCCCCGGGCTCGACCACGAGTTTCAATTCGGCGAAGGCAAAAGCAACGGCCGCAGCGACCTCGTCGTCGCTCACCGCGACACCGGCGCCGACCAGAGATCGATTGATCGCGAAAGTAAGCTTGCCGGGCATGCGCGCCATCAACGCGTCGCAAATCGTGCCGGTCAGGCTCGAATTCTCCTCACGCCGGCCGCTGTGGAATGAGCGCGCGTGATCGTCGAAACCTTGCGGCTCCGCGGTGTAGAGCAGCGCCGAAGGCACCCGCGATTTGACCGCCAAAGCGATGCCGGCGGTGAGCCCTCCGCCGGACGCGGTCACCACCACGATTTCCGGAACAAGCCCGAGTGTCCGCAGATCCTCGACGATTTCCCGTCCGGCGGTGCCCTGACCGGCGATAATCAAGGCGTCATCATAGGGAGGCACCAGAATGGCGCCGCGCCGCGCGGCGATTTCGGCAGCTATTGTCTCGCGATCGTCGCGCAGGCGGTCGTACAGTATGATCTCGGCGCCAAATGCGGCGGTACGCTCGCGTTTGGCGCGCGGCGCGTCCCTCGGCATTACGATCACGCATGCCATGCCGAGAAGCTGTGCCGCCGCGGCGACCCCTTGCGCGTGATTGCCGGAAGAATACGCCACCACGCCACCTGCTCGCTGGTCCGGCGGGATTGCGGCAAGTTTGTTGTAGGCGCCGCGGAATTTGAACGAGCCGGTGCGCTGCAACGTCTCGGCCTTGAGAAAGATGCGACCGCCGGTCATCGCGTCGAGCGCGGCCGACGTTAGCAGCGGCGTGTGCAAGGCAACGCCCGTTAGTCGGCGGGCCGCCTCGTCGACATCTGCGGCGGTGGGTAATCCGACCGGGTCGTCCACGGTGCTCATCACCGGCAACGGTAACGCCGCTCTCGCCTCGCAAGCAAGGGCATTCGGCGCGGCCACTCAGCCTATGGCTAGGCGACTATCTAATCAAATCGACCGGCGGCGTGCGCTAACATGGTGTACACCTTGCCGGTGTCTGAGGTCAGGTAGTTGCGTGCCACAGCCGGACCGCGATCGCCCCGCGAAACATCGTCCAGCAGCCGTTCGAATTCGTGAATGTAGTGTTCGACGGTTTGGCGAAAGTCCGTATCGGACCGATATTTGTTGCGTATTTCCTCAAATGCCCGCTGCCCTTGGGCGGTGTAAAGGCGCTTGGTGAAGGCGCTGCGCTCGCCGCGCTTATATCGCTCCCACAGGTCGGCGGCCACGTCATTGTCGATCATGTGCGCGATGTCGACCGAAAGTGCGTCGATCGAATCGACGCTGTCGGGCGCTGAGCCGTCCTCGGCCGGCGGGCCTTCGCGAGAAGGAGCCTCCACAGCCGCCGAGCCTTCCTCGCGCGAGGCGCGGGTGAGAAGGTCGGATAGCCAGCCGCCGTTACGGCCTTTGTTGTCGTCCTTGCCGCCTGGAACCGGACTGAGCGTGGGCGGACTGGCGCGCCGGGTCGGCGCCCCGGTGATGTCACGTGCCGGTACAGGCTGCTGAGGCGCCGCAATATCGGCTCGCACCGGCCGCGCTTGTGCGCGACCGCCGCCCGCCGCGAAGAGCGGTTCAACATCGCGGCGCAGCGGCTCGACCGCATCCAGCGAATGGCCATGGCGTGCGACAATTCGGTTGAGTTCGGCAAGCGCTTCGATCTGATCCACAATCACGCGCCGCATCTGCGCCGTGCTCTCCGAAGTTTCTTGCGGAAGCTCAAGGACGCCGCGCCGCAATTGGGTGCGCGTTGCCTCGAGTTCTTGCTGCATCTCCGCCGCCATCTGCTTCATGCCCTGCATAACTTCGCTGAAGCGGGAGGTGGATTCGTTGAACATGGTCTGCACTTGAGCGAAAGCTTCGTCGTAGACGGTATTGAGCGCTTCGCTCGTGCGGTTCCGCTCCTCTTCCGAGCTTTTTCGGACTAGCTCATATTGCTGCTCGATCGTCTGCACGCTTTGGTTGCTGGTTTGCGCAATCAGGCCGGCGATTTCGCTGGCCCGAGCGGTAGCGGTATTGAGCGATTCTTCCAAAAGCGTGGAGAAACGCTGCAGGCGCTGACCAAAATCCTCAGCGCGAGCATCGAGCGTGGAAACCAGCGTCTCGATATTTGCCTGGCGGTGCGCGACCGATTCTTCGCTGCGGCGGTTGCCGCTTTCCAGAAGCTCTACAGCGTCGGCAAGCGTCCGTCCGTGTGAGGTGAACTGGTCCGCGAGGTCGCCGATCTGACCGAGAGCTTTAGTCGTTACTGTATTGAAGTTACCCAGGTGCTGTTCCACCTTCGCGGCGGTCGAGCCGCTCTTGCTGCTTAAATCGGTCATGGCGGCGACAAATTCGGACACCCGCGTCGCCATCGTGTGCTCGATCGAGCTCATGTTTTCATGCGCGCCGCTGAGCACCTCCTGCAGGAGGATGTTGGCCTCGCGCAGGCGCTCGAAGAGGGCAGTGGAGTCGGAGCGCAACATCGTGTGCGTCTCCATCATTTCCGCCACTGTCGCCACCGTGGTCTGCTTGGATTCCTCGATGGCGTCCTTGGTCGCGCGCTGCAATTCCTCGAGCGTGCGCACAATGGTTGATTTGGCGGCCTCGGTGACGCCCTGAGCGCCCACCTGCATTTGCCCGAGGGTTCGGGTGACAGCCGCTGTCGCGTTCAGGCTGGCGTCGTTGATCAAGCGCGCGATCTCTTCGCTCTTTTCCGTCATCGTCTGGGTGAAGACAAAGCCCCTGGAATCGATCGCCTTTACCGTCTGCTCGGTAATGCGTTCGACCTGACCGGCCAACTGCTCACCCTTGGTCCCAAGCGTGGAAACCAGCGTGCTCGACTTCTCGTCGAGAACCCGCGCCAAGTGCTCGCCCTTGGTCCCGAACGTGGAAACCAGTGTGCTCGACTTCTCGTCGAGAACCCGCGCCATGTCATCGACGCGCTGCGTAAGCGCGCTGTTGATCTCGTTGGCCTTGCCAACGATGTTGCGCGATACCTCCGTGCTCATGCCCACAAGCTTGCGCTCGGCCTCGCCGGCGCTACGGCCAATCGCATCGGTCGTCGATTGCGATGTCTTGGCGAGAAGCTCGGCAGCGGTCGCGGCCGCCTTGCCAATCGACTCGTTCGCGGAGGTGGCGCTTTTGATGATCGTATTGCTCAGCGCCCCAGCGCTACGATTAAGCGACACGGTCGCTTCCGCGGCGCTGCGGTTTAAGGCCTCGGTAGCGGCTGTGCTCGCTGCCGCGCTCTTGCCGAGCGCTTCGGTGGTATTTGCCGTAACCTGGCTGAGCGCGCGCTCGGCTGCGGTGGAATTAGTCCTGATAGATTCCGAAAGCTGCTCGAGCCGGGAATTAAGCAGATCCGCCGCGGCACGGCTACGAACCTCCATCTGCTGAACGACCGCTTCCGCTCGTCCGTTCAGAAGCTGTTCCAAATGGCCAACGCGGCTGTCGAGCGTGTCGGCAACTTCAAGCGCGTTTTTGCCGAGTGTCGCGTCGATATTGGCGATGCGCTCGCCCAACGCATCGCCAAACTTGGCGGCGCGAGTATCGATTAGCGTGGTGACGTCGGTGATGCGCTTGTCGAGTGCCGTGACGACCTCCTTGCCCCCCTCGGCGAGCGTTTTGCCGATGTCGCCGACGCGGGTCGACAGTGCATTGGTGAGAGTCTCGGAGCGGTTATCGAGCGTCTCCTGGAAGTGCGAAAGGCGTTGATCCAGTGCGCCGCTGACTTCGTTCGCCTTGGACGTGACGCGGTTGTCGAAATTGTCGAGATAGCTGCGCATCGAGTCGGAGACGTCCTGCGTACGCGAGCCAAGCCGTTCGACGAGTTCCGCGCCATAGGTCTTCACGGTGCGATCGAATTCGGCGAGATGACGGGTGATGAGGTTACCGAGGGTCGACGAATCGCGCGAGATTTTTTCGCCGAGCTCCGTGCCGGTATTACTGAACATTTGTTCGAACGCGGCAAGGCGGGTTTGCAGCATCTCCTTAACGGAGTCGCTCCGCGTGGCCACGACTCCGGTGACGTGCTCGGCGGCCTGACGCACCGCATCGGTCATCGCGGCGCTCCGAGCGATCATCGCCTCGGTGACCTGATTGCCGGCCTGCTCCAGCTTCGCCGCCACTTCGTTACCGCGCAGATCGAGGCCAAGAAGCAGGGAGTCGCCGGAATTCTTAAGTGTACTGTTGACCTCGTCGGTACGCGTCGCGATGGATTCGGCGAGTTGGTTCGAGGTTTCAACTATCGCATCGGTCAGAGTTTGCGATCTCTCGATCATCAAATCGACGACCGCCAGCGATTTTTCCGAGAAGCTTTCGGTGACGCGGTCCAGGCGCCCCGACATCATGTCTTCCAGCCCGTTGGCAATTTCGGCAAATTCCTCGCCGATATGATTGGTTTTGAAATCGAGGCTCGATGAGAGCCGATCGCTCGCCAATGTGATCGCTCGCGATGTCTCTTCGCTTGCCGCCTCCAGGCGATCGAGCAAGTCGCCGCCCCGCTGGCTTAATTCTTGGACCATGTTGTCGCCGATATGGGCCAGCGTGGCGGTAATGTGCTCGCCCTTTTCTGAAAGCGATTGGGTGATCCGTTGAGCCGCCTCATTGACCTGCTGGCCAACAAGCTCGCTGATTGTCGACAGGTCCTGGGTGAGATCGATCTGTACATTGCCGAGCGCGGAGCGAACATGCTCGGCTTGCCCGACCAGCGTATCGCGCTGATTGCCGAGCTCCTGAAGGAGTCCACGTATTCGCACTTCGTTGTCGCTGTATGTGCGCTCGAGCGCGGCGACCTCGCTCTGCACCAGCGCCTCGAGTTCGCTGGCGCGCGCCAGCGCTCGTTCGACGCCGTCGCCCATGGCCGCGACTTCGCGTCGAATCGCTTGCCCGACGGTTACGATCGAATCCTGCGCCACGCTTTCCGGCTCGGCGAGCCGCACCGCGACTCGCGCCATTGACTGGGCGATCAGACGCAATTCCTGCGCGCGCCAAGCCATATGCGCAACGCCGAAAAAGAAGATGATCGGCAACAGGCCTGCCGCGCCGAGTCCGATAACGAGCGCTATGGGTGAGCGGCCGGCGCCAAGCGCGGTATGCAAATCGGACAGATAGGCCAACGAAAGAGCAAGGCAGCCAATGATCCAGGCGCCAGATAACAAAGCGGCGACCAAGTAGGACGAACGGGCGGGACGGCGCTGCAATGCGTGAAGGATTTGGCCGATCGATTGCTGATCGTCATTGGCAGCTCGCGCCGCCACTTCGGGAAGCTCGCGCGCGCTGATTGCCTCTTTGTCGGACGGTTCGGTGGTGGCGGCCGCCGCGTCGCCTTGCTCGGCCGGGGCTGAAAAAAGGTCTGCCGATTCAGTCGGACGGGTCGGCTGCTCGTCCTCATTGTGGATGTTGAGCGCTTCCTGGATCGCCGACAGTGCTGCTTCGGTTGGGTCCGCCATTTTCTTCGGATGATTGGCCATTTCGTTCGTCGCCTCGCCTCTTACCCCTGACTAGGACGGCTTATAAAAACATGCTTCGGGCCGCGCCTCGACCGCGCACCCGTGCACTGTTCGCTGTATTGGGACTCCCCAAAAAAAGCCCCATGCCGCACCACCAAAGGGCATCCTATCGGTCTGGCAGATCAAAGGAAACCGGGCCGGTAACGACCTTTTAATCATCGTTAACGGGTTGATGGCCCTGGCCCCATCTCGCACACCCTGACCGCAACCGCCATTGTGCTGACAACAATGCGGCCGCCTTGGGGCCGACCCTAGGCATACCCACGGTTTTGCTGAGGAAAGCCGCTGGCGTAGCGCAGCGTGAGCCGATAGAACCTAGCGCCCGCAACGGCATGGCGCCTACCGGCGCCCCCACCCAGCCGAAATTGTCGACCGGTCATTTCGCCATGGTCAAAATTACCTATATCGATTCCGCAGGCACTACGCGGACCGTCGAAGGCGAGGCCGGTTCCACAGTCATGGAGACGGCGATCAACCATGGCGTGCCGGAAATCGAGGCGGAATGCGGTGGCGCCTGCGCCTGCTCGACCTGCCACGTCTATGTTGACGAGGCTTGGCGCGAAAAGGTCGGCGAACCGTCGCCAATGGAAGAGGATATGCTCGACTTTGCCTTTGAGGTTCGGCCGAACTCGCGGCTCTCCTGTCAGATCAAAGTGCGTGACGATCTCGACGGTCTAGTCGTGACCACGCCGTCGCGCCAAGCGTGATCCCAGATTCTTAAAACGATCACCGATCCGTGCTCGTCCATCCTCTTTCCCTGGCAGGTCAGCCACGCTAGACAGACGACCTCCCCGACATTGCCACAACGAGCTTGAACGCGACTCGAACACGACTTGGACACGATATGACTGAGCCTATCAAAACCGACGTACTCATTATCGGCGCGGGGCCAATTGGCCTGTTCGCTGTTTTCGAACTTGGCTTGCTGGACATGAAGTGCCATCTGGTCGACATCCTCGACAAGATCGGCGGGCAATGTGCCGAGCTTTATCCGGAAAAGCCCATCTACGACATTCCGGGTATTCCCTATACGAGCGCGCAGGGACTAGTCGATTCGTTGTTGCAACAGATCAAGCCGTTTAACGCTCAGTACCATCTCGGCGAAATGGTCGAGCGGATTGAGAAGATCGGCGATCCGCTATTTCGGGTAACGACGGATCAGGGCACGCAATTCGAGAGTAAAATCGTGGTCATCGCAGCCGGTGGCGGGTCGTTTCAGCCGAAGCGGCCGCCGATTCCCGGCATCGAGCCTTATGAGGGCAAATCTGTCTTTTATGCTGTGCGCAAAATGGAGACGTTCCGCGGTAAACGCGTGCTGATCGTCGGCGGCGGCGATAGCGCGCTCGATTGGACGCTCAATCTCGCGCCGATCGCCAGCCACCTTACGCTGTTGCACCGGCGCAGCGAATTTCGCGCCGCGCCCGACAGCGTCAATAAAATGATGAAGCTGGTCGGCGAGGGAAAAATCGATTTTGTGCTTGGACAGGTCACGTCTCTCGCTGGAGCCGACGGTCAAATCAGCAAGGCAATGGTGAAGACAAACGACGGCTCCGCATTCGAGATTGCCTGCGATGCGTTACTGCCGTTCTTTGGGCTCACCATGAAGCTCGGACCGGTGGCAAATTGGGGAATAGAGCTGCGCAACAACGAGCTCATCCCAGTCGAAACGGCAAGCTTCGAAACCAGCGTTCCTGGCGTTTTCGCGATCGGCGACATCAACTGGTATCCCGGCAAGCTCAAGCTCATTCTTTCCGGGTTCCACGAGGCCGCACTGATGGCGCAGAAGGCGCATCGCTACGTCTATCCGGACAAGCGGCTGGTGTTTCAGTACACCACCTCTTCAACCAGCCTGCAGAAGAAGCTCGGCGTGGCGCCAAATACAAAACCTAGCGAAGGCCAAGAACAGCGCGTCAACATAAAGTCAACAGCAGCGACTGTCGATTGA
>JBASAH010000313.1:0-5096 GCA_049650505.1 Xanthobacteraceae bacterium | reverse complement strand
GTCGTGTTCTTGCGTCGAGCGCAATGTCACCGCAACCGCGGCCGCGACGACGGCAAAGCCCGCCATCGCATAGGCAAACGGCAGCGCCCCGGCAGCGGCGAAAACGGTGAATACGAGCGCCGCGGCCGCGATCACAACGCCGCCACGCCAGCGCTTGGCGCCGACGGACACTCGATTCTCGGCCAGGCTCATGACATCCCTCGCGAGCGCCGCCGGATTATGGCAGATCTGATGTCCTGCGAATGCGCGCGTCGGTATCGCCGAGCGGCGGCGATGCCGCAACAGGAAGCCGGCGGACGCCACGGCTGAGCAGAATTTCGCGGGTGCCCAGCACCGCTAATGAGAGCACGAAAGGAACGATGTAGTACAGCAATCTGAACAACAACAGGCCGGCAAGCAGATCCTCTTTGTCAAATTGCCACAGCGCGACCAGCATGGCGGCATCGAACACGCCGAGCCCGCCGGGCGCATGACTGGCAAAGCCCAGCAGCGTCGCGGCGACGAAAATCACCGCCACCGTAACAAAGCCGAGATTAGGCTCGTCGGGCACCAACATGTACATGGCGGCGGCGCAGCAGGCGAGATCGACGATCCCAATGGCGATCTGCAACAGCGTCAGCGGCCCGCCGGGTAGCGTGACCTGCCAGCCTTCGCGACCGATCACGCGCGGCTTGACCCAGACCCAAGCGACATAAGCCGCGAGCAAAGCGAGGATGATGATCGCGAGCAGGCGGTTGGTCCACAGCGGCAGTTGATCGAGCGCGCGCGCCGCCTGCGGCGCCTTCAGGATGCCGAGACCGAGCACGGTCGCATTGCCGAGCCAGAACGTCAGACCGGCGACGAAACAGATTTTGGTAACCTCGATGACGCTTAATCCCCAGCCGGAATAGATGCGGTAGCGCACCGCGCCGCCAGAGAACACGCTGGCGCCGACATTGTGCCCGACGGAATAGCTGGTGAAGCCGGCGAGCGCGGCGACGCGGTAGGGCACGTCCGAGCGGCCGATCGTGCGCAGAGCAAATAAGTCATAAAAGGTGAGCGTGAGGTAGCCGGCGGCAACGAACACGCCGGCGGTCAAGAGCGTGCGCCAGTTGGTCGCCTCGATCGCGTCGATGAGCTCCTCGGGATCGATCTCGCGCAGGATGTGATACAGCACGACCACGGCCACTGCGATGATGGTCAGGCTCACCACCAGGCCGATACGACTGAGGCCTATTCTGCTGTTGAAATAATGCGCGGTCCCGCGCAGTCGCTTTAAGATGCTGCGCTCCGGATCGGCTGCTTGCGCATCCATCACGAGTTCCGTTCCGCCTCCCTATAAAGCCTGCTCGTTTCGCGAAGTCGCATAGATTATGACGGAAACGAGGTTACGAAGTTCGGAATCGCACGCTTGTCGCCGGCCCCACTAGCAAATGTCATGGCCGGGGGCGAGACTGGCAAGTGCGATAAAAAGTGCGATCAACTTGGGTGGAACTGCTCCGCTTTGCCTTACTTCGGTTTTGCTGCACCGCGGCCGGCCAGAACGGCCGATCTAGAGATAATGGCTTACCGCCAATAAGTCATGACAACTTACCCGTGCTAATCGAGGACACGAAATGACTAATCGCCACATTGCCCGACGAACGCTGCTCACCCGGACCGGTTTTGGCGTTGGCGCAGCATTTGGCGCCGGACTTGGCGCCAATTTTCGTGCCGGTCTTGGTTCGGGCATCGCGCCTGCCCAGGCTCGCGCCGCAACCGGCGACGATATTTTGAGCGAAGCCCATTGGGCGGACAAAGCCGGCGTGAGGCTTGCGCTCTACCGCAAGCGGCTCGCCAAACCGGCGGGCGCGGCTGATAAGTCGCCTCCAGTAATATTTCTGGTCCACGGCTCGTCGCTGTCGGCGCAGTCGAGCTTCGATTTGAAGGTTCCGGGCAGCGATTACTCGCTGATGGACGTGTTCGCCCGATACGGCTTCGACGTCTGGACCATAGACCATGAGAATTATGGCCGCTCCTCGCAGACCTCGAGCAATTCCGACATCGCCAGCGGGGTCGAAGACCTCAAGGCGGCGATGGCAGTTGTGCAACGCGAGACCGGCAGCGCCAAGGTCCACATGTTCGGTGAGTCTTCGGGCGCCATTCGCGCCGCCGCGTTTGCGCAAATGGCGCCGGAGCGGGTCGATCGGCTCATTCTGACCGCCTTCACTTACAAAGGAAACGGCGCAGCGGAAATCGAACGCCGCAGAGAACGCATTGCCGAGCTGCGCGCCAATCCGCGCCGCAAGCGCGATGCCGCGATGATCCGTTCGATATTCACCCGAGACGGGCATCCGAGCCTCTACGATTCCGCGATGGTGGAGGCGCTTATCGCCAGCGAGCTGCAATTCGGCGATAGCGTGCCGAGCGGAACATATGTCGACATGGCCGTGAACCTGCCGCTGGTCGATCCAGCCAAAGTGTTTTCACCGGTCCTGATGACGCGCGGCGAATGGGACGGCAATTCCACCGACGATGATCTCCTTGAGTTCTTCCGTCGACTGTCAAACGGCGACCGCCAATACGTGATCCTACCGAACACCGCGCACAGCCAAGCTTTCAGCAGGAATCGCCAGCTGTTGTGGTATGCGATGAAGAATTTCCTCGGCGCGCCGGCGCCGGTTGCAAGCTGAAGATAGCGAATTGGGAAAACTGTTCTGTTCGCTATTCGCCACTCCCAATTCGCCGTTACGCTAGCTCCCCCGCAACGAAGAAGTCCCGCAGTTCTTGGTAAGTCTCCACCGGCGCTTCTTCGGACAGATAATGCCCACAGGGCAGCGCCTTGGCGCGGCGAATGTCGCTGGCGTAACGCCGCCAAATTTCTTCCGGGTTGTGATTGCGGCCGACGCCGCCGGTCGCGCCCCATAACAACAACACCGGGCAATTGATTTTTCGCCCCGCCGCGAAATCCTTGGTGTCCATATCGAGATCGACGCCATGGGTGGCGCGATAATCTTCGCACATGGCGTGGATGGTCGCGGGATTGCGGAAATAGCGCTTGTATTCGGCGAGCGCCCGCGAATCGAAGAAGCTCAAGCCCTGCGCGGTCTTGGCGAGTTTCTTCTCGATGAAATAGTCGGGATCGGCACCCATCAGGCGCTCGGGGAAATCGTACGGCTGGATCATGAAGAACCAGTGCCACGAGAACGTTCCCCAGGCGCGCGTCACATTGTTGAGCAAATAATGCTGCGGCATGATGTCGAGAATAGCGGCACGCGCCACTCTTTCGGGATGACCGAGGCACATGCGATGCAGCACGCGCGCGCCGCGATCGTGGCCGGCGGCGTAGAACCGCTCATGGCCAAGCGCCGCCATGACCTCGACTTGGTCCGCCGCCATGGCGCGAAAAGAATAATTGGAATGGTCGGCGCCGCCGGGCGGTTTCTCGGAATCGCCGTAGCCGCGCAAATCGGTCGCCACCACCGTGAATTCTTCCGCCAGACGCGGCGCGAATTTATGCCACGACAAATGACTGAACGGATTGCCGTGCATGAGCAATAGTGGCGGGCCCTTGCCGCCATGCACCGTGACGATGCGCGCGCCGCTGGTTTTGATTTCGGTGCGGGTGAAATCTTCGAACATCGGGCTTTGCTTTGCCGAGCGCTCAACAAGACGACGCGCGCGCGCTCCCGCGCGCTACTTCCGCTTTGACTTATCGAGCCCCAATTCGCTCCAGCGCGCTTTGACCGCGTCGACGTCTTCCGGCGCCGGCCAGACCAGCGGCGGAAACCGCGCGCCGTCGAATTCGGGATCGGGATCGTAATCGAGATTCATGGTGGCATCGATCAGCATCCGATTCCATTTGCCGGTGCCGAACAGCGAGGTGTTACGGTCGCGCTTGCGTGTCGATGGATCGAGCCCAAGCCCAAACGTGGCGGGCATGATGACGATGTCGTTCTCGCCGGCATTGACGCGATAGGCGATCGCCCAATCGACGGCGGCGTAGTCGTGAATATCGATGTCGTCGTCGACCACGGTGACGTGCTTGTAGCGCACGTGGCCGGCCGAACTGCCCCACAGCGCGTTGGCCACTTGCTTGGCTTGGCCGCGATAGCTCTGTTTGATCTGCACCACGATATTCACGCCGGCCTGGACCGGCGGGCACCACACATCGGTGATACCGGGAACGCCGGCGCGATCGAGCACGTTCCACGCGGTGGCCGCGCGCATGATCGAGGAGCACATGCCGTTCTCGGAATAACAGCCTGGCATCGAGCCTTCGATCGTGCCGCGCAGGATCGGGTCCTTGCGATGGGTGATGGCGGTGACGCGAATGGTTGGTTTGGGCGAACGGTCGCCGGCGACATAGCCGGTGACTTCGGCAAACGGGCCTTCCATCATGAAGGTCGAAGGATCGAGGCCCAGATAACCTTCGATCACGATCTCGGCGCTGGCCGGCACGTGCAGGTCGACCGTCTCGCATTTGACCAGTTCGACCGGCGCGCCGCGGATGGCGCCGATGACGTCGTATTCGCAAAGCCCTTTCGGCACCGGCGAGCCGGCGACAAAGCCGAGCGATGGCTCCCAGCCGATCGCAACCGCAATCGGCATTTCCTTGTGCCCGGCCTGTTGCCACGCGGTCACGTGATGGCCGATATGTTGCGCGCGCCACATCAGGATCGGAATGCGATCCTTAGCCCCGATCATGCCGCGATAGATACCGACATTCATGACGCCGCTTAACGGATCCTTGGTGACGACGCCGCCATAGGTCATGATGTAACGGCCGCCGTCCGCTCTATTCCATTGCGGTACCGGAAATTCGTAGAGATCGATGTCGTCGCCTTTGACGATGCTCTCTTTCGCGGGGCCGGTGTTGACGATTTTCGGCGGCAGGCTTTGCGATAAAACGGTGCGGCCGAGCTTGACCAGCTCGCGCGGATGGGTGTCGGGCGGCAGGCCCAGCATCATGGCGACGCGCCGCGCGCTGGATAGCCCGCCAGTGAAAACCTGCCGGCAGCGGGCATTGGTGCCGTAGTCGCGGATATTGCCGAACAGCAGCGCCGGTCCGGTGCCGGCGCCCTGCGCCAAGCGCGCAATGGTGCCGAGCTCGATGTTCCAATCGACCTCGGCGTCGA
>JBASAH010000312.1:0-5379 GCA_049650505.1 Xanthobacteraceae bacterium | reverse complement strand
CCTCGGCGAGGCTCGCCCGATCGACCGAATGGATGGCGTCGAACAGTCTTACCGCGTCCTTCGCTTTGTTCGACTGCAACGCACCGACCAGATGCAGTTCGATGCCAGGATGCCCGGCGAGCAACGGCGGCCATTTCGCCTTGGCTTCCTGCACGCGGTTTTCACCAAAAACGCGCTGGCCGGCGGCGATCACCGGTTCGACCGCCTCCGCGCCGAAAGTCTTCGATACCGCAACCAGCGTGACGCTCGCTGGGTCGCGTCCAGCATCGCGACAGGCGCGCGCGATTTCCGTGCGCACTTTCGAGAGTCCCTCCGGTTCACTCATGCTGTCCAATTCGGTGAATGATCGTGCAAGCATTCAAATTAGGAAGCCATCCAGACTACCCGCCAACCCAAGTTTATGTAACCGGGCCGGCGCGCATGTGCATGATTGTGACTGTACAAGAGTAAAGCGCGGCGTGGATTAAGGCCTGGATCTTTTGTTACGCTTCCTTCGAACCGTGGACTTACGTTTTTTGACATTTTGTTTTTCCGGCGGCGCCCAGATCATGGCTTCGAGTTTCATGCCATCGGGATCGGTGAAATAAACGGCATAGTAATTGCGGCCATAATACTCGCCCGGCGGATCGAGGATGTTCATGCCGTTTTTTTCGAGAAAGGCGCCAAGCGCGTCGATGTCTTTACGGCTTGCCATCTCGAAAGCGTAGTGATGAAAACCGATGTCGCCTTTACGGTATTTGTGCTTTCTACCCTCGGCGTCGGCAGCAGCGATCCAAAACAGCGTCTTGCCGTTGCTCCAACCGGCCATGTCCTCATATTCGTGTTTGAGTTTGAAGCCGACAAAGGTCAGCAGCTTTTGGTAAAACGTCTTCGAACGTGCGAAATCACCGACGCTGAAAACCAGATGATCGATACCGACGACGCGGGGCATGAATTATCCTTCCGACGGTTTCGCCGCTTGCTTAAAAACATGCGGCCAACCAAGATATGCAGTCCGATTTGACCAAGACAGTCATACAGCGAACTTTCATAAACCGAACGTTCATGCAGCGAACTTTGTTCGAAAAGATCTGGGAGTTTCATTGTGTCGCGCAGCGCACCGACGGCCGCGATCTGATCTATATCGACAGGCATGTGCTGCATGAGTTGCATGCGCATCACGCCTTTGCGCAGTTGCAGAAGCAAGGCCGCCCGGTGCGCCGGGCCGATCTAACCTTCGCGGTGCAGGACCACACTGTCGCGACCGGGCCGGGCCGCGACGACGATACCAATCCGTCGGGCTCCGCCTTCATCAAGGCAATGCGGGAAGGCTGTCGCAACAACAATATCCGCCTGTTCGATATAGATGACCCCGAACAAGGCATTTCGCATGTCGTGGCGCCCGAACTCGGGATTGTGCTGCCGGGCGCGACGCATGCAGTGCCGGACAGTCATGCCAGTACGGTCGGAGGCGTCGGCGCGCTGGCCTTCGGCTGCGGCACCAGCGAACTTGCCCACATTCTAGCGACGCAGGTGATGGCGCTGAAGCGGCCGCAACGGATGCGCGTACGACTCGACGGTCGGCTCGGCGCGCATGTCAACGCCAAGGATGTCGCCTTGCGCATCATTGCCGAGATCGGCGTCGCGGGCGCGCGCGGCCACGCCGTCGAATATGCCGGCACAGCAGTGCGCGCCATGCCGATCGAACAGCGCATGACCCTGTGTAATCTCAATATCGAAATGGGCGGCCGCTCGGGCTTCGTCGCGCCCGACGATGCAACGTTCGAATGGCTTGCCGATCGGCCATTCGTGCCACAGGGCGCACAGTGGGATGTCGCGCTCCGGCATTGGCGGACGCTGGCGAGCGACGATGAAGCAAGCTTCGACCGCGAGGTCACGCTCGATTGCACCGCGCTCGAGCCGCAAATCACCTGGGGCACCGATCCGAGCCAGGTCGTCGGCATTTCCGGCCGCGTGCCAGATCCGGCCGGGCTTGACCCCAGCCGCCGCGCCGCCGCGCTCAGTGCTTTCGGCTATATGGACTTGGCTCCAGGCACGCCGCTTGCGGGCTTGCCGGTCAACCGGGTGTTTATCGGCTCCTGCACCAACAGCCGGCTGCCCGATTTGCAGGTCGCGGCCGACCTGGTGCGTGGACGCCACGTCGCGCGGGGCGTGATTGCAATGGTGGTGCCGGGTTCGAGCAGCGTGAAACGCGAGGCCGAGGCTGCCGGGCTCGACCGCGTCTTCCGTGACGCTGGATTTTTCTGGGGCGAATCCGGCTGCTCCATGTGCGCGGGCGGCAATGGCGATCGCGGCCAACCGGGCGAGCGCTGCGTCTCGACCACCAATCGCAACTTCGAGAACCGCCAGGGCCCGAAGGTGCGCACCCATCTGGCGAGCCCGGCAACCGCTGTCGCCACCGCAATCGCCGGCCGCATCGCCGATGCGCGGCAGCTGACGGCGGGAACGGCATGATGCAGTCGTTCGCCCGCCACACCGCGATCGCGGCGCCGCTGATCAAGGACGACATCAATACCGATCAGATCGCGCCAATCTTGCATTTGCGCGGCCTCAAAGAAGATTATCGCGCCATGTTGTTTCATCGCGCGCGCCGACGCGATGATGGCAGCGACGATCCGGATTTTGTGCTCAACAAGCCGCAGTTTCGCGCCGCCGGAATTTTGGTGACCGGCCAGAATTTCGGCGCTGGCTCCTCGCGCGAGTCCGCCGTGTGGAGCATGCTCGCCAACGATATTCTCGTCATCGTGGCCAAGAGTTTTGCCGATATCTATCGGGAAAATTGCCTGCAGAACGGTCTGCTGCCCGTGGTGCTTGGCCCTGACGTGGCTGATGAATTCATCGCACGCGTGATCGCCGCCGATGGCAAGGCGCCATTCACCGTCGATCTGGTGGCGCTGAAGATCAGCGGCCCCGGCGGGCCCGATATACCGTTCGAAATTCCCGCCGCCGACCGCACGCGGCTGCTCGAAGGTCTCGACGATATCGGCCTGACGCTCAAGCATGTGGATGAGATCGCAAGCTGGGAGCGCCGCGCGCAAGCGGCGCAGCCTTGGCTGCAATCGTCGCGCGACAGCCGGCGGCCGGCGTGAAAGGAGTGCACCGATGAGTGTCCGCAAAAAATTAAGGGCGATCATGGGCGGCAAGCGGCTCGTGCTGATGCCCGGCGCTTATGACGGCCTTTCAGCCCGCATCATGGAAGCCGAAGGCTTCGAAGCGATCTGCGCCGGCGGCTATGCCGCAATCGGCTCGATGCTGGCGCAAGCCGATATGGGCCAGTCGAACATGCGCGATTATGCGGATCACTATGCACGGATCTGCGGCGCCGTTGACCTGCCGGTCTACGTCGACGCCGATACCGGCTTTGGCGGCGTCAACAACGTACGGCAGATGATTCGAGCCTTCGAGGCGGCGGGCGTCGCCGGGGTATTTATTAGCGACCAGGTGTTTCCGAATCGCTGCGGTTATCTACCCGGCAAGCAGGTCATTCCGGTCGAGCAGATGCTGGCCAAGCTGAAAGCGGCACTGGATGCGCGGCGCGATCCGGATTTCTTCATTGCCGCGCGTACCGATGCCGCCGGCGTCGACGGTTTCGATGCCGCGATCGAACGCTCTCAGCTTTTCATGGCGGCCGGCGCCGACATGGCGAAACCCATGGGGGTCGATGCCATCGACGACATCAAACGCGTTATCCGCGAGGTCGAAGGGCCGCATATGGCGACGCTTTCGCAAGCAGCTGGATTAAAGCGCAGGAGCCTGGAAGAGCTCGAAGCCGCCGGCGTAGTCGCGGCGACATTCCCGTCAATCGCATTGTTTGCCGCCGCCCATGCGGTGCGCAATGTGCTGCGCATCCTCAAGCGCGAGAATTCCTTGACCGCGACGTTCGAGCACTTGCTACCGCTCGACGATTACTACGCGCTGGTCGGCCTAAAAGAGCAGCTGTCGCGCGAGGAAACCTACGACAAAGCCGCTGCCGCGCTGGCCCGCAAACGCGCGGCGGCGGAATAGGTCAGTCGCCAACGATCGCGCGAAGGGTCTGCTCACGAGGTCTTCCCAAAAAGAAAGGGGCCGGCACAAGGCCGGCCCTTCCCCCATACAGTGCCGTAAAGCACTTACCCCTTGGTAACGACTGGCGGCGGGGCTTTGCCCTTGCCGACCTGAGCGCAGCCGGCGATGCTCAGGAGAGCCAACACCGCGGCTGTTGCTAGAGCAAGCTTCTTCATGAAAGAACTCCCCCTTGTCATGACGGGATTAACCATACAGAGGGGCCCTTCCGTCCTCTAGTGCTGAAAAGACACAGTCACGATCTGAATGCATTTCAGTCCAGATTCCCGCATAGGCCGCGTTAGGATTTGATTAATAACCGCGGCGGACGCCCGTGATCGGGAGCCTGTTCCTGAGACTTTCCTGTGGACAGATGAGAACCGGCGTCGAAACCGGGCGAAATTGTCTAATTGAAGAGCCAATTTTGCCCCGTGCGCGGGCGTTGCAAATATGCCGCACGCTAGGAAATCCAGACGCGCTGCCGAACATTTGCCACTGAAGCAAGTCCAATTGTTGGTAAATTCGGTCGCCACATACAACTAAGGCGGATCGGATCGCGGGGTTGCGGCTGGGGTTGCGTTTCAGCGGCCGGGAGTTCGGCGATCAATCGGTTTCGATCCGTTTCTTGGCGGGGTTTGCTTGGTCATTTGGAGGGGCACCATGCGGCGGATGCTTACCGACGTTCGCTCTTGGACTTGGTTGTCGATCGTGGCGGCACTCGTTGTGACGGGACTTGGTTTTCTCCGTCGCAGCCGCGCAAACCAGCCCGCCGCCGCAGATCGTGCGGTCCGCAGGTAACCAGACCACGGTCGTCACCAGCGGAGCCGGCCAATATTACTTCGAGTTTCGCTCGCGCTATGCCTGGGACTACGGCCATACCTTTGTGGTCTTCGGCCGTGTCGGCGAAAGGCCGAACAAGAACAACGTTGCCGGGCTTTCACCGAAGGGCGATGACCCGTCGATGTGGGTGATGGGGCATTACGTTCCGGTCCCCTCCGACACCGGCTGGACCGATGGCGACCTCGAGGACAAGTACATCACGGGGCGCTACCGCGTTCTGGTGAGTAAGGAGCAGTACGACAGAACCGTCGCCTTCATCCGCGATCTGCAGTCCAAGTCGCACACCTGGAGCGCGGAACTGTACAACTGCAACGCCTTCGTCGCCGACATTGCCAGGTTCATGGGCCTTAAAGTACCGGCCTCGACGCTCATCTATCCCAAAGTCTTTGTCGCCAATATGCGCAAGATCAATACCGGCCATCCTGAAGCCGCCGACCAGCTCATCAGCGACAATGTGAAAGAGATGGCCAATCCAACCCGCGACGGCCGCGCCATGAT
>JBASAH010000311.1:0-1948 GCA_049650505.1 Xanthobacteraceae bacterium | reverse complement strand
GGCCGCGGAAAGCACCTATGCCGGCATTGTACGCCTCGTCGAGGCGGCGCACCGCTCTAGGGCTCCGATGTCACGTCTCGCGGACCGCTTCGCGATGGTCTTTCTCGGCGTGACGGTCGTCATGGCCGGCGGAGCGTGGTTCTGGACCGGTAATCCTATTCGCGCGGTCGCCGTGCTCGTCATTGCCACCCCCTGTCCGCTCATCCTCGCCGTGCCGGTCGCGATCGTGTCGGGATTGTCACGTGCCGCCCGGCATGGCGTCCTGATCAAGGGCGGCAAAGCTCTGGAAATGATCGCTCGCATTCGCACCCTCGTCATCGACAAGACGGGGACACTAACCGATGGTCGCGCGCGGATCGTTCGGATTGATGCTGCTCCAGGGCAATCTCCAGAAGAGGTCTTGCAGGCAGCGGCCTCGCTGGATCAAGCGTCGAAGCACGTTATCGCGCAAACGATCGTCTTCGAAGCGCATGATCGCAGACTTCGCCTCGCCGTACCCACCAACGTGATCGAAACAGCGGGCGAAGGGATCGAAGGGCGCGTGGAGGGTCGAAATGTCGTATTGGGCGGAGTTCGCTTCGTCACCTCGAAGCTGCCCCGCGCGGAAGGGCGATCTATCCGCAGGCCCACGCAGCCGGGGGCTGCCATCGTCGCTGTCGCGATCGACGGAAAGCTCGCCGCTCATTTGGTATTGGCCGACGAGCTCCGCCCTGGAGTGATTGATATCCTGCGGAGTTTGAGGCGCCTACACGTCGAACGCATTGTTCTTGCGACAGGAGACCGGCGAGAGGTGGCCGATGCCATCGCTGCTAATCTTTCACTCGATGCCGTGCGATCGGATCTCACACCGGATCAGAAGGTTATGGTCGTCCTTTCGGAGCGGAAGAACGGGCCTGTCATGATGGTTGGCGATGGGGTCAATGACGCTCCCGCCCTCGCCGCGGCCGATATTGGCCTCGCAATGGGTGCCAGAGGGGCGGCTGCTTCGGTCGAAGCCGCCGATGCCGTCCTTCTCGTCGATCAGCTGGACCGCCTTCCCACTGCCATCGCAATCGCGCAAAGATCGCGGGTCATCGCGCTCGAAAGTGTATACGTAGGGCTCGGGCTTTCAGTCGCTGGCATGATCGCAGCAGCCTTTGGTCACATCACCCCGGTCCAAGGAGCCCTCCTCCAGGAGGTCATCGACGTCACCGTGATCCTCAACGCTCTCAGAGCTCTGAGGGATCGGTAGCCCGCGCGAGCAATCGTCGCCGACTCCCATGCCCCAGGCCTATGAGCCTCGTGCCCAGCTTAGACTGCTGCCTCGACTTGCGAGGGCTCCCCAAAGTGTTGCGCGGAGACAATCACGAAAGCCTCTGATGTGATGGTTCGCGATGTCGTCACCATTGGACGACGAGCCCGGCAACCAGGTCGGTCTGACCTTGGTCGCCTGCTCGATCCGGTTGCAGCGACGGCCGGGGCCGCTGTCCGTTGCGGCAACGTCAGAGGAACGACTGGTCCTCATTTTGGCGTGGGCGAAATCGCAGATCGCCTGCACACACCGGGCACCGCCCGACAGCTTTCCGAACTGCGACCAGGCGAAATCAGCGAGCTGGCCGCTGTCGCAATAGCGGCTCGAGACCAGGAACAAGAGCGCGTCGTCGGGGAGGTCGGCGATCGGCGTCGTCCTCACATCGGGTGGTGTTTCGCCCGGCTCGCCCGAGTCCTGAATGACGAAGCGGTCGGAGAACGTCACGAGCCCGGCCGGAACTTCGACGCGGGCGACCCGATTGCCGAAAAGATCGAGATAGGAACGCATCGGCAGAGGGGGATCCGAGGCGATCGGGGTCAGCAGGTCCGCGTCCGGGGAAGGGTTTGGATGCTGAGCTGGAGAATCATCGGCGTCGCCGCCGGACATTCAAAGGCTGCGTCGAAGCCCGCTTCGATCAGCATGGGCTGCTCCTCGAAG
>JBASAH010000310.1:0-6902 GCA_049650505.1 Xanthobacteraceae bacterium | reverse complement strand
GCCCTGGAGTTGGTCGAGCGCGATAAGGTCGATTTGATTCTGGGTCCGCTTGCGACCTTCGAACTTTACGCCATCAACGACTACATCCAACAACAGAAGATACCGACGCTCAGTTTGGCCGCGGCTGACAACCTCACCCAGCGGCAGCCTAACCCGTATTTGTTGCGCGCCTCGGCCACTGCGTCCCAGGCTTTGCATCCGATGGGCCACTATGCGGCCACCGAGATGAAGCTCAAGCGGGTCGTGGCCATCGGCGAGGATCTCGCCTTCGACTATGAGGAGCTTGGCGGCTTTCAGGCTGCCTTCGAGAAGGACGGCGGCTGTGTGGTAAGCAAGCTGTGGCCGCCTTTGGTGACGCCGGATTATACGCCCTACATTGCGCAGATCGGCGATTGCGACGGCGTTTGTCAGGGCTTCGCCGGCTCGAACCCGCTGCGCTTCATGAAAGCTTATGCTGATGCGGGATTGAAATTTCCGGTCGTGACCGGATGGACGGGCGGCGATGATGCCTTGCTGAGAAGTTTTGGTGAAGAAGCAATCGGCCTCATCTCCTGCTCGGCCTATTCGCTTGACGTCCAAACCGACCACAACCAGCGCTTCGTTGACGGCATGCGGAGGAATTTTGACGTCATTCCCGGTTTCTACGCTGCCGGTCTCTACATCAATTGTCAGGTGGCCGATGCCGCTCTGCGGGCGACCGGCGGTGACGTAAGCGACAGAGAGAAATTGATCGCGGCGCTACGCGCGGTCAACTTGACCGACACCCCGCGCGGGCCGCTCAAATTCGATCACCTCGGCAATGTGGTCGGCAACTTTTACGTCAGGCGATGTGGCAGGGAAGACGCCAAATACGGCCTGAAATTGTGGAACAAGATCATCAAAACCTACGAAAACGTCAGTCAATTCTGGACTTGGCCGGAGCAGGAATTCCTCGCTCATCCGGTCTATTCGCGTGACTATCCGTCGCTGAAGATGTGTTGAGAAGAACGCGACACTAGCGGGCTTTACACCGCGGCCTGCCTCGCCAATGATAGGTCTGAGTGCGGGGCTCGCAGCAATCCCGAGTGCCTGCCAAAAATAAACGCCGCTAACGGCTAACAAATTGCCGGTTCGCTCGTCCGCGGGGCGGGGAAAAAGGGAGGATACGGATGCCTGGCAAGACCAAGTTTCGCAAAGTAAGCCGCCGCACAATTTTGGCCGGCAGTGTCGCCGGGGCGGCCGCTGCGCTGACCCGTTTCCCGGCCCCTGCGGTCGCGCAAACAGAACCATTTCGCCTTGGCCTGCTCACGGTAAAGACCGGGCCGCTCGCACAGGGCGGCATTCAGATGGAGCAGGGCGTCCTGACCTATCTGAAGGAGACGAACTATACGATCGGCGGTCGCAAAGTCGATTTCATCTCCGCAGATACCGGCGGCAATCCGGCAGGCACCAAGACCAAGGCGCAAGAACTCGTCGAGCGCGACAAAGTCGACGTGATTCTCGGCCCGCTAGCGGCTTTCGAGCTCTATGCCATCAACGATTATATCCGCGAGCAGAAGATGCCGACGCTCAGCCTGGCCGCGGCTGACAATCTCACCCAGCGCCAGCCCAATCCATATCTGCTGCGTGCCTCGGCGACGTCGTCGCAGGCCATGCACCCGATGGGGCATTACGCGGCCACCGAACTCAAGCTCAAGCGCATTTTCTGCATCGTTGAAGATTTCGCCTTTGGTTACGAGCAGATGGGCGGTTTTCAGGCCGCGTTCCAGCACGACGGCGGCTGCATCGTCAACAAGCTTTGGCCCCCATTGGCGACGCCGGACTATACGCCTTACGTCGCGCAGATCAGCGATTGCGATGGCGTCTGCCAAGGCTTCGCCGGCTCGAATCCGCTGCGCTTTATGAAGGCCTATGCGAATGCCGGGCTTAATTACCCGGTCGTCACTGGAGAGACCGGCGGTGACGACGCGCTGCTCAAAAGCTTTGGCGAAGAGGCAATCGGCCTGGTCGGCTGCTGCCCCTACACACTCGATCTGGAGAACGACGCCAATCAGCGCTTCGTCAACGGCATGCTGAAAAATTTCAACACCATTCCCGGCCAGTATGCCGGGCTCCTTTACGTCAACTGCCAGGTTGTCGATGCGGCATTGAAAGCGACAGGCGGGGATGCCCGCGACAGAGAAAAGTTCATGGCTGCGCTGAAGGCCGTCAGCTTGACCGATACGCCGCGCGGGCCGCTGAAGTTCGATCACCTCAACAACGTGATCGGAAACTTCTACATCCGGCGCATCGGCACCGAAGGCGCTAAATACGGCCTCAAGCTTTGGAACAAAACCATCAAGACCTATGAGAACGTGAGTCAGTTCTGGACCTGGCCCGAACAGGAGTTTCTCGCGCACCCGGTCTATTCGCGTGATTATCCGCCGCTGACCAAGTGCTGATCACCCGCGCGACGGAAGGGCAGCAGTTATGACGTTCTGGCTGCTGCTCACCGTCAACAGCGTGACGTTCGGCGGCCTGCTGTTCCTGCTCTCTGCCGGATTCTCGCTGATCTTCGGGCTGATGCGCATTCCTAACCTGACGCATGGCTCGATGTTCATGCTCGGCGCCTATTTCGGCACGACGCTGCTCTCGGGCGCGCTCGGCATACGGTTCGGTTTCTGGCTGGCGGCGCTGATCTGCGCGCTCGAGGTCGCGCTGCTCGGCGCATTAATGGAACGCCTCCTGTTGCGCCGGTTGGCCGGCCAGCCGTTAGCGCAGGTGCTGGTGACGCTCGGCGTTTCCTTCATGGTCGCCGATCTTTGCCTTATGGGCTGGGGTGGCGATCCAATCTCGGTAGCGACGCCTTCGGGGCTTAACGGTTTTATCCGGGTCGGCACGGCGGTGTTCCCACTGTATCGCCTCGCGGTCATCGCCATCGCCGCGGTCTTTGCCGTGGCGCTGTGGCTGATGCTTGACCGAACGCGGCTTGGCGCCATGATCCGGGCCGGTGTCGACGATCCGCAGATGGCGCGAGTCGTCGGCATCCGGGTGTCGCAATTATTCACGATTGTATTTGCGCTCGGTGCCGGACTTGCCGGCTTCGCCGGTCTGATCGGCGGACCGATACTCTCGGTCTATCCCGGGATCGACCAGGACATGCTGCCGCTCGCGCTAGTCGTCGTCATCCTCGGCGGCACTGGCAGCCTGCTCGGCTCGTTCGTCGGCAGTATCGTGATCGGCTTCATCTACAATTTCGGCCAGGCGCTTTTGCCCGAGCTTGCTTATTTCATTCTGTTTCTGCCGATGGTGCTGGTTCTGGTATGGCGGCCGCAGGGTCTGTTCGGGGGCCAGGTTCTGTGACGAATTTCATCATCGCGCGCAGAGTTGCCGTCGCAATCGCGATCATTGGCTTGGCGGTCGTGCCGTACGCGATCAAAGAAGTGTATTACGTGAATATCGCGAGTCAGATTCTGCTGTATGCGATATTCGCGCTCGGGCTCAATATCCTGGTCGGCTATGCCGGATTGGTGTCGCTCGGCCACGCCGGATTGTTCGGAATTGCTGCCTATGTCGCGGCCTATCTGCTCGTCGCCGGACACGGTCACGCGCTGGCGATCATCGCGGCGCTGGTAGCGGCCCTAGTTGCGACGGCAGGCTTTGCCGCGCTGTCGCTGCGGGCGGCCGGCATCACCTTCATCATGATTACGCTTGCGCTCGGTGAGATCATCTGGGGCCTAGCCTATCGCTGGATCAGCCTGACCAACGGCGATAACGGCATCACGGTGGCAACACGTCCGGCGCCGTTCGGAATTGCGCTCAGTAGCGCGCGCGCGTTTTACGTTGCGACGTTGATTGTGTTTCTCATCGCCATCGCCGCGGCGGGGATTTTCGTCCGGTCGCCGTTCGGCGCGGCGCTGTGCGGCACCCGCGATCAGTCGCGGCGGATGAACGCCCTTGGTTATCATGTCTGGTTGATCAGATTCTGGGCCTTCATGTTCTCCGGCCTTTTGAGTTCAGTCGCAGGTATCCTGTTCGTCTATTACAACCAGTTTATCAGTCCTCAGGCGCTGGCGCTTACCGCCTCGGCCGAAGGCTTACTGATGGTGATTTCCGGCGGCGCGGGAACCCTGCTCGGTCCGGTAGTCGGGGCCGCGCTTGTTGTAATCGTTAAGAATGTCGTCAGCGCCTATGTCGAACGCTGGAATTTCATGCTGGGCGCAATTTTTGTCGCGATCGTCGTGTTCATGCCGGAAGGGCTGGTGCCTGGCGCGGCGCGGATGGCGCGCTCGTTTTGGCGGGCCAGAAATCGGCGCAAGACGAGTGCACCGATTGCCGCGAGGCCGCAGCAATGAGTGCTCTCGCAATCGAGAACCTGAGTAAATCATTCGGTGGGCTGCGGGTCACCCGTAACGTCAATCTCAATGTCGAGCAAGGCGAGCGCCGGTTGATCATCGGTCCGAACGGCGCCGGCAAAACCACTCTATTCAATTTGATCACTGGCGAGCTGGCGCCGGATGCTGGTTCGGTAAAGTTATTCGACCGCGATATTACACGGATGCCGAGCCGCAAACGCACACATCTGGGAATGGCGCGCACTTACCAGATCATCACCCTGTTCACTCGCGACACGATCCGGCATAATGTCACGCTAGCGTTGCTCGGCCTGTCTGCGCTGCGATGGAACCCAATCCTCACGCTTAACCGGCAAAGTCATCTCGCCAGGCAGGCGCGCGACGCGCTCAAGCGTGTCGGCCTCGAAGCCATTGCCGAGCGGCCGCTCGCGGAAACCTCATATGGCGAGCGGCGGCGCGTCGAAATTGCCATGGCGCTCGCACAAAATCCGAAACTTGTCTTGCTAGACGAGCCGTTCGCCGGTCTCTCCATTGATGAGAGACAAGATGTGCGCAAGCTCCTCATCGCCATTCCGCGCGAGGTTACCATCGTCATGATCGAGCACGACATGGATGTGGCGCTCGATCTGGCAGATCGGATAACACTTCTGCATTTTGGCGAAGTGATCGTCGAAGGCACGCGCGCCGAGGTGGTTGCCGATCCGCGCACCCGGGAGGTATATCTTGGCGAATAGCGCGCTTCGTCTCAGCGGCATCGACGCCTATTACGGCGACAGCCATGTGCTGCAGAAGGTCGCGTTTGAGCTTGGTGTTGGACGGCTGCTCGGCTTACTTGGCCGCAACGGTGCCGGCAAGTCGACCTGCATGAACGTCAGCGTCGGTCTCTTGCCACCGCGTACCGGCAGCGTTGAAGTCTTCGGCACGCCAGTGACACGCATGCCCCCTGAGGTGATCGCTGCGCGCGGCGTGGCCCTCGTGCCGCAGGGCCGCCGTGTTTTTAAGAGCCTGACCGTGCGCGAAAATCTGATGGTTGCGGCGCGCAAAGGCTTCGCCGGCGCGCAACATGCACCTTGGACTGCCGACACTGTCTTTGCCATGTTTCCGCGGCTTGCCGAAAGGCGCGGCCAGATGGCCGCTTTTCTCTCGGGCGGTGAGCAACAAATGCTCGCCATTGGCCGCGCACTGATGTCCAATCCGAGGGTCTTGCTGATGGATGAGCCGTCGGAGGGGCTCGCACCGCAAATCGTCGTGGAGGTGATGGCGACGATCCGCAAGCTCAAGGAAAGCGGGCTGTCCATCGTTCTTGTCGAGCAGAACCCGAAACTGGTGTTCGATATCGCCGACGATATCGTCATTCTCAACAGCGGCCGCGTCGCCGTGATTTCAACCGCCGCCGCGCTTAAGAACGACGGCGTTGATCTGCGCCAGCACCTCGGAATCTTTTGATCCCGTCGGATTATCGCCCAAAGGGCCAGGCTTTAGTCCGGATTAGCCGCCAAGTCGATATTGCAAATTGCCGGACTGGTCGTCACGATAGGATCGACAGGGCGTAGGGGGTATTCCTTGATTACGGTTCCAGAATTATCAGCGGAAGCCTTGGGGTCCTTCCTTGCCGAGCATTTGAACCGCAATTTTGGTTCGACTCATGCGCATTTGGCGGAACTGATCCCGTCAATCGCACGCATAGCACTTGAATGCATCGGCAACAGCGATGCGCTTTACCACAATGTCGAGCATACGATGCTGGTGACGCTGGTCGGCTACGACATCATGAAAGGCCGCGCCTTGCTGCGGCCGACATATGCCAGCGATTTCGCGCATCTCCTTGTTGCTTGCTTGTTGCACGACATCGGCTATGTCCGCGGCATTCTCAGCGGCGATGGCGACGACGGCTATGTGATCGACGACAAGGGCAACAAGATCAAGCTGCCGCGCGGCTCTTCCGACGCGGCGCTACTAGCCCACCATGTCGAGCGATCGAAGCTGTTCGTTCTGGATCGCGTCGGCAAGGGAAAGCAGCTCGATGCGGAAAGAATCGCCAACGCCATCGAGTTCACGCGCTTTCCATCGCATTACGCCGCCGACGGAGATAACGAAGAGGGCCAGTTAATGCGCGCGGCCGATCTTATCGGGCAGCTTGGCGATCCGCACTATCTGCGTAAGGCCAATGCGCTGTACTACGAGTTCGAGGAAGTCGGTATGAACAAACAGCTTGGCTATACCTCGCCGGCCGATCTTACCGAGCTTTATCCGCAGTTTTATTGGAATAGTGTGTCGCCGCACATTCAAAGCGCAATCCGCTATCTCAACCTGACATCAAGCGGGCGGCAGTGGGTGGCAAACCTCTACAGCAACGTGTTTCGCGCCGAGCGCGATGTCACGCTTTGCGGTCCGCAGCGCTAGATCAGCTTTCAAGTCAACGCTCCACCAATTCCTCGCGCGCCCGGCGCGGCGAGGTCAAAGAGGAACGCTTATGTCGGGACAATGGAACAAATATGCCCCAACCGCCGCGCGCCGCCAGGGTCGGCCGGGGCGTGAGCTGCGGCCCGATAGCGTAACGATCGACATTCATTCCCATGTCGCCGTGCC
>JBASAH010000309.1:0-2098 GCA_049650505.1 Xanthobacteraceae bacterium | reverse complement strand
CCGTGGGTCTATCGACGGCCAGGTTGGCCGCCATGCCCGGCCGGCTATCATCTTGGGCCTAACGGCGCTCGTTGCTTCCTGAATTAACGAGCGGACTATTGTTCTGATGCGCGGATCGGGTGTCGCGGGGCGCTCTGCGATGGCCAGTGCAAGACACCCCCAGACCGTGCGGAAACTGCTTGCGCTGACGACTCCCCACACCTGGGCCCGCGCGCGGCTGACGCCGCGTTTTGGCCTTTTTGGGTTGCAACAGGGCCTGTGTCGACCGTGTGGCCGCCTGTGCGGGCTCTGGAGGCGCTGATCGGGCAAGTGCGGCCGCGGTTTCACCCCCGAAGCGCCGCCATCATCGGCCCGACGCCCAGGATGTTGAGGGCGCGGCGCAAGTTGTAGACGAGCGCGGTCAGGCTGAACTCGGCGCGGACATTTTCGAGGCCGCGCATCAGGAACGCGCCCTGGTTCATCCATTGCTTGATGCTGCCGAAGGGATGCTCGACGATCTCGCGGCGACGGTCGAGAACCTGGGGCCTCGCTTTGAGGCGTTCGGCCATGCGATCGAGCGCGTCCTCGTTTTCGAGACGGGATACCGAGCGAACGTCGTTGGTGCATTGTGCGCGCAGCGGACAAACGCGGCAGGCTTTCGGATTGCCGTAATCGATCTTCTCGAGATCGCGCAGCCGGCCGTGGCGGATTGGCGTCAGTACTTGCCCGCCCGGGCAGACGTAGGCGTCGCGCCCAGCGTCGTATCGGAACTCGTCCTTGCGGAAGAAACCCTCGCGCACCGACAATCCTCGTTGAGGCTTGGGGACATGAGGAATGCAGCCGGCCTTCTCGCAGGCCTCGATGTCCTCGATTTTGAAGTAGCCGCGATCGGCGACGACGTCGATCGTTTCGACCCCGAGAATGTCGCGGGCCGGCCCGGCGGTCTGGGTCAGCAGGCCCATGTCGACGACCTGATTGGTCACGGCCTGCTCGACGATCATCTTGTTCTTCGCGTCGACAGCGACCTGCGCGTTGTAGCCTACGGCGACCCTTGTATGCGCCGCCATGGCGCGGCTGTCGGGATCGGTCAGCGAGATCTGGTCCTCGCCGGTCCGGTCAAGCTGAGCCAGCATCGCCTCGTAACGGCCGCGCTTCTTGCGCAAGGCTTCGATCTTCTCGGCGAGATTTTTCGTGCGCGCCCCGCTGGTCGTCGCGCCGTCTTCGATGTCGCTCGCGTCGAGCCGCGCGAGATAATCATCCAGCCGCTCGTCGGCGGCGCGGATGAACTCGCGCAACGAAGAGCGGGTGAAGTTGCGATCCTTGTTGTTGACTGCCTTGATGCGGGTTCCGTCGACGGCGAGCAGTTCGCGGCCATAGAGGTCGAGCCGCCGGCACAGCAGCACGAACTGGCGAAACACGGCGCGGAACGCCGCGCCATTGTCGCGCCGAAAGTCAGCGATGGTCTTGAAGTCGGGCCTCAGGCTGCGCAGCAGCCAGATGACTTCGATGTTGCGATGGGCTTCGCGCTCCAGCCGGCGGCTCGACCGCACCCGGTTCAGATAGCCGTAGATATAGAGCTTCAACAGGTCGCCCGGCGCATAGCCCGGACGCCCCGTCGCCTTCACCGCCACCCGGCAGAACCCCGCCGCCGCGAGGTCCAACCCGTCGACGAAGGCGTCAATGAACCGAACCGGATTGTCGGCGTCGACGTAATCGTCCACCGCCTCCGGCAGCAACAAGAGCTGATCGCGCTCGAATCCGGCAATGTGAGTCATGCGGGATTCTACCCCGCGCGCCGATTCGAAGGAATCCGCTCGCGCCGACTTTTCGCACGGTCTGCAAGATTTCTGCGCCTAAGCCAGCGTGGCCGCGTTCGACCCAAAGCAGACGAACAGCGCTTTTACTGAAGATCCGCTTCGCGCAAATAGCGGACGTTCCGCAATCGCTGAGAAGGAATGCCATCTGCCTCGCCGCAGCCGTTGTGGTTATAAGTATAGGACGCCGGTTGCGTGCTCATTTTCATTTTTTCATTAGCAAGCGCACCAGCTCCGCCTGGCGGGTCACGCCGGTCTTGTCGAAGATCCTGGACAGATGACTACGCGCAGTCCCGACGGTGATG
>JBASAH010000308.1:0-3197 GCA_049650505.1 Xanthobacteraceae bacterium | reverse complement strand
AGGCAAGGTTGTGCGGCTGTGGCCTCGCAGCCGCACAAGCGCATAAGGAGCCGACATGTTCGTTCGTCCGAGCCGATACTGTATCAAGCGCACGGTTGGGGCCGCGGCTGCCTTCGCGCTCTGCGTCGGCATCTTGACTGGCGCCGCGCCGGCCCGCGCCGACGAGAAAATCACCTATCTGTTCCCGGCGCCGCCGATTCTGCCGGCATTCGGCCCGATCCAGATCGCCAAAGGCAAAGGTTATTTCTCGCAAGCCGGCCTGGATGTGACTTACGCCGTCGGCCGCGGCGGCGTCGATGTGGCCAAGGAAGTCGGCGCTGGCAATGTACCGCTCGGCGGCATTGTCGCGGACGCGCCCATCGTGGTCCGGCAGAACGGCGTGCCGGTCAAGATCGTCGCGCTGTTCGGCGGCAAGGGATTTATGCAGCTCGTGGTGCGCGCAGATTCCGGCATCCAGAAGCCGGCGGATCTGAAAGGCAAGACCATCACTGTGATGTCATATCAAGACACCACGTTTTATGCGCTGCTCGGATTGCTGGCGAGCGCGGGGCTCACGCAGAGCGACGTCGACATTCAAGCGGCAGGTCCGGTGGGCGTGTGGCAACTGGTGGCTTCAGGAAAATCGGTTGGCATGGCCGGCGTGCCGGACTGGATTCCGCCGGTTGAAGCGGCGGGCGTTGCGATCAAAGTGCTCCCCACCGATGAATTCTTTCCACACATGGCGCAGGCCGTCGCGGCCTCGGATCAGATCATCAAGGACAAGCCGGAACTGGTGCGCAGCTTCGTCAAAGCCGCGCTGCACGGCATGAAAGACATCATGGACGATCCTGACAAGTCGGCCGCCGATTTCGTCAAGTTCGTGCCGGAGTGGGCCGGCAAGGAAAATCAGGTCAGGGAAGCGTTCGCCTATTACGACAAGCTCGTCTATCCGGGACAAAAGGTGCTTGGCGCAGTCGATCCCGAGCGGATGACGAAATTGCAGGACTTTTATCTGGCCAAAGGCATCATCCAAAAGAAGACGCCAGTCGACGAGCTATTCACCAATCAATTCGTGCAATAGGCGCGCATCACTTCCGGTAACCGTCGGTACCTTCCCAGCCGCGCCTGGAAATATCGAAGATCACGCCGTCGGGATCTTTGAACTTGCGCTCAAAATTGCCGTGCCGCTCCTCGCCGAGATCGAAGAAGAATTTGCCGCCATTGGCCTCAATGCGCCGTTGCGCTTCGGCGAGATCGTCGACTTGAAAACCGAAATGGTGGGCGCCGACATAGCCGGTTGGGTTTTTCAGATCGGAGGCTTTGCTGCCGGCGGCACCGGTGAAATTGAGCAAGGCGAGATTGATCACGCCGTCGCTCATGTAAATCGCCGAGCCGATGTCGAGATCCTCGCGCCCGATCCGCTTGAGATCGAACACGCTCTCATAGAATTTCGCAGCCTTTTCGAGGTCTTTTACGCAGACGGCAAAATGGCGCAACCGGGCCATAGAGCACTCCTTGGCTGGGAACCTGCATCGCAGTTTTATTCGCCAGATCATAGGGCAATGACTTGTTTCCGTCATCCCGAGATGCAAGCAAAGCCAGTATCCCGATGAACAAACGCCACGCCGAAATCGCCGGCGCCGGATTTGCCGGACTTACCGCGGCCTGTGCTCTGGCGCAGCGCGGCTGGACTGTGCGCGTGCACGAGCGCGCCGATCGCCTACGCACGACCGGCGCCGGCATTTACATTTATGAGAATGGCTTGCGCGTTCTTGAAGCGGTCGGCGCGTATGAGGCCGCCGTCAAAGGCGCGCCATTCGCCCATACCCGCGAAGTGCGCGATGGCCGCGGCCGGCTGATCTCGGTGCACAGCTGGAAAGGCAGCCGGGTGTTCAGTATCGTGCGCCAGAACGTCATCAATGCGCTGGCCGCGGCGGCGCAAAGCGCCGGCGCCGAGATCGTGACGAATTCGCCGGCCGCTGCCGCGACGCCGGAGGGCGAACTCGTCCTGGTAGATGGCTCAAGACACAAAGCCGATTTGATCGTCGCGGCCGACGGCAGCAATTCGCGGCTGCGCGATTCGCTCGGACTGCTCGCGAAGCGCAAGTATCTAGTCGACGGCTGCACGCGCTTGTTGATGGACAAAACCGCGGCGGAGCGCGCAGGCGGCGACGGCAAGACCATCGAATATTGGTCGGGCACGCGGCGCATTCTGTACACGCCATGCAGCGAAGACGACATCTACATCGCACTGACGATGCTCGATACTGACGAAATCGCCAAGGCGGTGCCGGTGCGCAAAGACGATTGGAAGCGCTGGTTTCCTCCGCTGGAGGCGCTGATCGAGCGGATCGGTACCCAGGGGCGTTATGACCGATTCGAGCTTATCAAGCTCAAAAGCTGGTCCGCTGGACGCGTCGCTGTTGTCGGCGACGCCGCGCATGCTTTGCCGCCAAATATCGGCCAGGGCGGCGGTTGCGCCATGATGAATGCGCTGTCGCTCGCGGTTTATTTGGAGCGCGATAGCGACATTGCCACGGCGCTCGAAACCTGGGAGCGCAACGAGCGCCAAATCACCGACTACACGCAGCGGATTTCCTATGTGCTCGGCCTGCCAACGACCTGGCCGTCGGTTCTGCGCGCAGCCGCACTCGGTCTTGCCGGCCGCTCCAAGTGGATCACCGCGCAACGCACGCGCACGGCTTTGCACCGTCCGACGGGAACGTGACACTCGACGGAAGTAGGCGGACAACGTTTTCAAAATGGAATGGTGATGCCATCGAGCGGCGCATCGCAATTGACGAGATCGACCCGCTTCGAGGCGATCATGATCCGGCCGTCCGACTGCACCAGCCGATGCAGCGCAGTGCCGGCGAAAATACGCTGCTGTTCGCGCCGATATTCGATCATCATGAACTTCGAGCGCACCGTACAAGAGGTGCGGTCGTTCGCCTCGATTGTAATGTTGGTGACGACCCGGCTGGTGCGCGAGCGCGGCTCCTGTGAATACATGCGCGGGCTGGCGAGCCGCCGCACCCGCGTTTCGAGTAGGCGGCGATCGTCATAAATCAGCGAAACAGTCTGCTGCGGGTCCAGCTGATCGGGTTCGCTCGGCACCCAATACCAGGCATCTGCGGTGAACAGCGCGAGCCAGTCGTCGAACTTGCCCTCGTCGAGGAGCCGCGCTCGCGCACCAGCCGGGTCGTCACCAACATTAC
>JBASAH010000307.1:0-5248 GCA_049650505.1 Xanthobacteraceae bacterium | reverse complement strand
GCATCATGACGGCTGCGTAAGCCGCCGGCGCCGGCGATGCGATCGGGTTTGAGCGTGGCGAGCGACGCCGCAAAGGCCGTGATGCCGGTGAGATGGGAACCATCGGCGCCGGCCCGCGCGACGATTTCGGGATGGCCATCGACGAGGAGCGCGATATCGCGAGACTGCACTGCGGCGCCGATGGTTTTCACACGCTCGATCAAGCTGCGTTCGCCGCTTTGCGCGAGTCGCAACAACACGGCGGCGACGTCGCCGCTGCCGAGCGCGCGTTCAAGCTCGGGCGCAAAGCTCGCGGCATCGTCGACGAGCGGCGTGATCAGATAAAGCCGCTGGCGGGGAAGATTCGTCCGCTCCCGCGGAGCGGGGGAGGATGATTGTTCGCCGGTGCTCCGGCGCGGACGGTCGCTCAATTCGCGCTCATTTCGGTGCGAGCCATCGGGTCCAGCCCGAAGTGGCCGGCCCGATGACAAGCTCCGCGAGCCTGAAGGACGACATCAGGATCACGCCGCTTTGCGCTCGAGATCGGCTTTCCATTGCCCGAGCGTGGCGAGGCCGTTCATCATCGCGCGATGATTGAAAGCGCGCTGCGCGGCAGCGACGTTTTCTGTTTTGCCCGACCATGCTTTCTGCGGCGTCGCCTGCAAGGCGCGACCATAAGAGAATGTCACGCGCCACGGCAGATCGCCGAGCTTATTGATGGCGTCGAGATGCGCGGTCGCCTCTTCGTCGGATTGCCCGCCGGAGAGGAATGCGATGCCGGGCACTGCCGCCGGCACGCAAGCTTTCAGCATGCGCACCGTCTTCTCCGCGACCTCTTGCACCGAGGCGCGCTTTGGCGACTTCTTGCCCGGCACCGCCATATTGGGCTTTAGCACCATGCCTTCGAGCGCGACGCGGTTATAGAACAATTCCTGGAACGTCTCCTTTAACACCCAGGTGGTCACCTCGACGCAACGGTCGATGTCGTGGTCGCCGTCCATCAGCACTTCGGGTTCGACGATCGGCACGATGGCCTCGTCCTGGCACAGCGCGGCATAGCGCGCCAGCGCGTGCGCATTGGCCTTCACACAGGTATAGCTCGGCAACCCGTGTATCGCGCCGATATCGATTACCGCCCGCCATTTGGCAAATTTTGCGCCGAGGCCGCGATAGTCGATGAGTCGTTCGCGCAAGCCGTCGAGTCCTTCGGTGATGACTTCGCCCGGACAGAAGGGCAGGGGCTTGGTGCCCCTATCCACCTTGATGCCCGGCAGCGAGCCGGCCTTCTCGATCAGCTTGACCAAAGGCGTGCCGTCTTTGGCATTCTGCCGGATGGTTTCGTCATAAAGAATGACGCCGGAAATGTGTTTCGACATCCCCTCGGTGCTGCGAAACAGCATTTCGCGATAGTCGCGGCGGTTGTCGGCGGTGGATTCCACGCCGATGGCGTCGAACCGCTTCTTGATCGTGCCAGTGGATTCATCGGCCGCTAGGATGCCGCGACCCTGGGCGACCATGGCGGTCGCGACCTTGTTCAGCTCGCTTAAGTTCATCGCGCCCTCCTCGACATGCTCAACTTGTATTCCATCTGTCACGTCACGCTCTCTGGCGCCATTTCGTTTACGGGGAGCCTTGCGAAACTAGTGTCCCGATTCCGAGCACGCTCTGCCGGCACACTCTCATGCGAACTTCGGAATCAAAGGGACACTAGCAAGTATATCATTCTAGTACGGTTTTTGGATTTGAAGTTCCTATGTGAGCTTTCGACTGAACTGCAGGAACTTCAAATCTACCGCACTAGTAATACCTTCACGCCGGGTAGCGTCTTGCCTTCCAGCGATTCAAGGAAGGCGCCGCCGCCGGTCGATACATGCGTCATGCGCTCCTTGACCGAGGCGACATTGAGCGCAGCCACCGTGTCGCCGCCGCCCGCAAAGCTGACAAGCTTCCCAGTGGCGGTGAGTTCCGCAGCCGCCTCGGCGACCTCGATTGTACCATTGTCGAACGGCTCATGCTCGAAGGCGCCGAATGGGCCGTTCCAGACCAATGTCTTGCTGCGCGCCAGAACCGAGATGACATGCTCGATAGTGCGCGGCCCGATATCGAGGATCATCTCGTTGGGACCGACTTGATCGACCGCGACGACGCGCGAGGGAGCGTGGGTGGCAAGTTGCGCCGCCACCACGGCATCGACGGGAAGCACGATTTCGCGGCCAAGCGATTTGGCTCTGCTTATGATCTCGCGCGCCGCGCCGACCAGTTCGCTTTCGTACAGCGATTTGCCGACCGATTTGCCTTGGGCGACCAAAAACGTGTTGGCCATGGCGCCGCCGATAATCAGCGTCTCGACCTTGGTGAACAGATTGCCAAGAAGGTCGAGCTTAGTGGAAACTTTGGCCCCGCCGACAATGGCGGTCACCGGATGGTCCGGCCTTTCAAAGGCGCGCTCAAGGGCATCGAGCTCCGATTTCATGGCGCGGCCCGGATAAGCGGGAAGCTTCGATTCGGTCACGATGCTCGTGGTGCTGGCGTGCTCGCGATGCGCCGCCGAAAACGCATCATTGACGAAAATGTCGCCGAGTGCTGCCAGCTTCTTGGCGAAGTCCCGGTCGTTCTTTTCCTCGCCGCGATGAAACCTGGTGTTTTCCAGGCAGAGGATGTCGCCGTTCTTCATCGCGGCAATTGCGGTTTCCGCTTTCGGTCCGATGCAGTCTTCGGCAAAGCTGACCGGTCGCTTGACCAGGCGCGCTACTTCCACTGCGACTGGGCGGAGCGAATATTTGGGATCGGGACCCTTTGGCCGGTCAAAATGCGATAGCAGAATGATTTTGCCGCCTTTGTCCGCGAGCTCGCGGATCGTCGGCACGATCTCCTCGATGCGCGTTGAATCCGCGACCTTGCCACCCTGCATCGGCACGTTGAGGTCAACGCGCACCAGCACGCGTTTACCTTTGACGTCGGCATCGTCGAGGCTGCGAAAGGATGGCATTGCAAGCTTTAGATCAAAAACCGTCGGCAATCACCGCTCAACCGAGCTTGCCCATCGCCACCGCAGTGTCGACCATGCGGTTGGAGAAGCCCCACTCATTGTCGTACCACGACATGACGCGGACCAGCGTGCCATCGATGACTTTCGTCTGATCCATGTGAAAGATCGAGGAACGCGGATCGTGATTGAAATCGCTGGAGACGTTCGGCGCCTCGGTATAGCCAAGGATGCCTTTGAGCTGCTGTTCGGCAGCGCGCTTCACCGCGCCGTTGATTTCGTCCTTGGTGGTGGCATGCTTGGCCACGAATTTGAAATCGATCACCGAGACATTCGGCGTCGGCACGCGGATCGAGACGCCGTCGAGCCGGCCGGCAAGTTCGGGCAGAACCAAGCCGACGGCTTTGGCGGCTCCGGTTGAGGTAGGAATGATGTTGAGCGCGGCGGCGCGCGCCCGATACATATCCTTGTGCACCTGATCGAGCGACGGTTGGTCGTTGGTATAGGAGTGCACCGTCGTCATAAAACCTTTGTCGATGCCGACCGCGTCATTGAGAACTTTGACCACCGGGACGAGACAATTCGTCGTGCAAGAAGCATTCGAGACGACCGTGTGGGTTTTCGCGAGCTTGTCGTGATTGACGCCGTAAACGACTGTAAGGTCGGCGCCATCGGCGGGCGCCGAAACCAGGACGCGCTTCGCGCCGGCCTTCAGATGTGCCGACGCCTTGTCCTTTGACGTGAAGATTCCGGTGCATTCGAGCGCCACGTCGACGCCGAGATCTTTCCACGGCAATTGCGTCGGATCTTTCACCGCCGTGACTTTGATGGCGCCGTTGCCGCAGCTGATTGTATCGCCCTTGACCGTCACTTCGCCGGGAAAACGTCCGTGGATCGAGTCGTAGCGCAACAGATGCGCATTGGTTTCGACCGGCGCGAGATCATTAACAGCGACGACTTCGATATCGCTGCGTTCCGCCTCGACGATCGCGCGCAAAATATTGCGGCCGATGCGGCCGAATCCGTTGATGGCAATACGCACAGACATTCTCAGTTCTCCTGCCCGGTCTCCTGTTCGCAGGCGGCCCGTGGCGTTGACCGCATACGCTGGAGCGGGATGGGATTTCGTCTAATTATCATCCCGCTCTAGCTTTTTGTTTTAGCATGATCTTTTCCGAAAACCGGTGACCACTTTTCGGAATCATGCTTGAGCAAACAATTAGGTCTTCAAGAGTTTCATAGCCTATCTAATGCCGCTGCAGCGACTTTTTCAGCGGTCAGCCCGAAATGGCGGTAAAGGTCCTTGTACGGCGCACTGGCGCCGAAATTGGTCATACCGACAAAAGTTCCGGCCGAACCGATGATTGCATCCCAACCCTGGCGGATGCCGGCCTCGACCGCGATATTGATTTTCGCCACGCCGATCACGGCCATGCGCTCGGCTTGCGGTAAGGCGAACCACAGCTCGAAGCATGGCACCGAGACGACCCGCGTCGGAATTTTGCGTGCCGCAAGAAGCGCGCGCGCTTCGAC
This sequence comes from Xanthobacteraceae bacterium, assembly GCA_049650505.1. Classification (GTDB taxonomy): domain Bacteria; phylum Pseudomonadota; class Alphaproteobacteria; order Rhizobiales; family Xanthobacteraceae; genus BOG-931. The sequence goes on along the minus strand of JBASAH010000307.1, from coordinate 750 downwards.
GGCAATGGCAACCTCAGAGCCCGACGCAAACAGCGACACGACAGCCGCTCCACCATCGGCCGGCATCAGCTCATAGGCGCCTGCCGCACAGCGATTGCGGGCATCAAAGCCGGCCCGCAATTGCGGCAAGGTCTGCCGCGTCAGCGCCAGCACGCTCGGACCGTCGTTTGATTGCAGCGCAAGCTGCCAGCATTCGATGGTTTCCACCACGTCGCACGGCCGAAACACTTTGAGGTTCGGAATCGCGCGCAACGCCGCCAGATGCTCGACCGGCTGATGGGTCGGCCCGTCCTCGCCGAGCCCGATCGAATCGTGCGTCATGACATGGATGACCCGCTGGCCCATCAGCGCCGCGAGGCGGATAGCCGGCCGGCAATAATCCGAGAACACCAGAAACGTGCCGGAATAGGGAATGACGCCGCCGTGCAGCGCCATGCCATTCATGGCGGCGGCCATGCCATGCTCGCGCACGCCATAATGAATGAAGGTACCGGAATAATCCGGCGCCTTGAGCACGGTCATGCCCTTGGCCCGCGTATTGTTCGAGCCGGTTAGATCGGCTGAGCCGCCGATCATTTCCGGCAGCACCGCGGTGAGCGCATCAAGCGTGAGTTCGGAAGCGGCGCGGGTGGCGAGGTCCTTTGGCGCTTGCGCGAGTTTTTGCTTCAGCTCGTTGACCGCAGGCGTCAGGCGGTGGGCAATTTCGCCGCGCAGGCGGCGAGCAAACTCAGCGCGCCGCTGCGGCTCGAG
>JBASAH010000306.1:0-6506 GCA_049650505.1 Xanthobacteraceae bacterium | reverse complement strand
GCGCGCGCTTTACAGAACGGCGCGCCATTTATCGAGCGCGCCGACAAGCTCGTGCAGCTTATTGCCAGGCAAAAAGGCTTGAGCCACCCGGCGATCGATGCCCAGGTGGCCCTGGTCGACACCCGGCTCGAGGCGAATCGCAAGAAGCAGGCGGCCTAGACCACCGCGGACGGTGGGTTAGGCATCCACCACCGTAACGTCCTGCCAAAAGCCGAAGCGGCCGCCGACCAGTCTCATCTCCGGTCGCGGGGCTTCGTAGCACCAGGCCGCGCGATTGTGCCGCCTGCCGCCGACGATCACGTCATAGAACTGAACGCCATGCGGACAGGCGCGATCGTCCGCAGTCTTCTCGGCCCTTTCGAGCCAGTCCAATCGCACCGAATCGGATGGAAAGTACTGATATCCTTTGCATTCGATCACATCTTTGCTGTCAGCAACCACTTGGCCATCGACCATCGCCTTCATCTGCTCTGCTCCTAAGAACTGCCTCGCCAATATAGGCGCGTCGTCTCCCGGGGAATGCCCCAGCGAAAAAAACTCCAGCCAAATGACGTGTAACCTCCCCGCCACACTTTGTAAGAAAGTGTAAAGTTTTCCAACGAAAGCATAAAAAGGCAGCATTTGCTCTCGTTTTAAGCTTGGCTGTTCTCTAGCGAAATTGAAGAATTCGTGACGTTCATAGCGGCGCATTGCGGGGTGCGCAGGGTGTGCCGGGTTTGGAGCCGTTGGCCGTTCAAACTGCCGGCAGGGGATAGAAAAGGGGTTGGTTATGAAAAGATTGGCTTTACCGTTGCTTATTGTGGCTGGCCTGACCACCTCGGCGCTCGCCGCCGATATGGCCAAGAAGGCGCCGCCGGCACCACCACCGCCGCCGCCTTCGCCATGGGATGTCGCGATCACCGCGGCCGTGATGAACGATTACAACTTCCGCGGCATCACGCAGTCGAGGCACAATCCATCGGGCCAGGCTGGCTTTGAGCTGCGCTACACGGTCAATCCGCAGTGGCAATACTACGCGGGCATTTCCGGCGAGAGCATTGATTTCCCGAACCACGCCGCGGCGGAAATTGATTTCTACGGTGGTGTTCGTCCCACCTTTGACAAGCTCGCGCTGGATTTCGGCGTTTGGTACTACTGGTATCCGGGCGGTGAGTGCTTCAACGGCGACTCTACCACGCCCTGCAATCCACCCGGCGCCACCCTCTTAAACTCACCCTTCGGAACATTTTTACCGAACGGCAACGTCGTTAAGGGTAACCTGAGCTTCGTCGAGATTTATGGCAAGGCAACGTACACAATTAACGACCAGTGGGCCGTCGGCATTCAAGAATGGTACTCGCCGTCGGTCCTGAACTCCGGTGCGGACGGCTGGTTCACCACTGGCAACATCACTTACACCGTGCCGAGCAGCATGCTTCTGAACGGCATCGGCATGTCCATCTCTGGTGACGCTGGCTATTGGGCGCTCGGCACCAGCGATAACTTCTATTGCACAGGCGGTTTCCCGAATGGCACGCCGTTCCCCACAAATACCACAAGTACAGGATTTGGGTGCTCCGGAGTGTACCCCGGCGGCGTGCCATACAAGAGCTACTGGACCTGGGACGCGGGCGTAAGCTTCACCTACAAGGCGTTTACGCTTGACCTACGCTACTTCGACACCAACCTTACCAAGGCCGAGTGTAACGTCTTCACCAGCGATCACACCTCGACATTCGACCAAGGCAGCGTCACCAACTTGAACCCGGGTGGGCTGGCCTCAAATTGGTGCAGTGCGGCTTTTGTCGCCAAACTGTCCTTCGCCACCAACCTCAGCAATATCAAATAGCGGCGACGGATCTATCTAAGAGACGGCCGGCGGCGGAAACGTTGCCGGCCGTTTTCGCTTTTGCGTGCCTCGATTCTCGTGCCCGGTCACTCCGCCGCAGATACAAGCGGCACGTCGCGCACTTCGGAAGCGGCATCGTCGCTTGGCGCCACTTCGAAGCGGCGGCGGTGGAAGGCGCCGAGCGTAGAACGATGGCCGATTGAGATGATCGTCGTGCCTTTCAGCCGTTCCTGAAGGAGCCGGTAGAGACTCGCTTCGGCGGGTTCATCGAGCGATGCGGTCGCTTCGTCCAGGAACAGATAATCGGGCTCCTGGAGCAGCACGCGTGCGATAGCAAGCCGCTGTTGCTCGCCGAGCGAGAGCATTCGATTCCAATGCGCCTCTTCATGGAGCCGGTCCGCCCATTCCGGGAGCCCAACCGCCTTGAGCACTTGGGCAAGCCGCGCATCGTCGAAAGTGCCGAGCCGCGCCGGATAGCTCACCGCGGCGGCGAGCGAGGCCACCGGGAAATAGGGCCGCTGCGGCAGCAGCAGCACCTTGGCGTCCTTCGGCACCATGATGCGCCCCGATCCGAATGGCCAAATTCCGGCAATGGCGCGGAACAACGTGGATTTGCCTGCACCCGACGGTCCAGTCACCAGCACGCGCTCGCCCGGCGACAGCACCATGTGCTCGGCATTGACCAGCGGTCGGCGGTCCGGCAAGCGGATGTTGAGGCGATCGATCGCAATGACGTTCGAATTGTCGCGTGGCAAAACCTCGACCGTGGGCGGGGTCAACGCGATGTCGCGGCCGGCGACGATGGCGTCCTCAAATCCCGACAGACGGGTAACCACTGCGCGATATTGTGCGATCGATTGATAGGCTTCGACGAAATATGACAGCGCGGTCTGCACGCTGTTGAAAGCGGACGCGGTTTGCATCAGGCCGCCGAGTTGCATCGCGCCTGAAAAATAGACCGGGCTCACCATCAAATAAGGAAAGATAACCGAGGCCTGGGAATAGCTCTGGGTGAAGAAGGTCAGTTGCTTCTGCCGTTTTATGATCGCGATCCAATTGTCGACCACGCGGCTGAACCGGTCGACGTGCCGTTCGCGCTCCGCCGCTTCGCCATGCAGCGCCGCGATCTGCTCGGAGTTCTCGCGCGTGCGCACCAGGTTGAAACGGAAATCGGCCTCAAAACGCTGCTGCTGGAAATTGAGCGGAATGAGCGGCCAGCCGATGCGATGCGTCAGCACGGTACCAATCACCGCATAGATTAGCGCCGCCCATACCAGATAGCCGGGGATGAAAAGGTCGGAGCCGAATAGATGAAGCGGGGCCCCTTCCGAAAGCGTCCATAGGATGACCACGAACGAGCAGAGCGTCACAATGGAGCTCAAGATTCCGGTGCCGATCTGCAGCGTCTGCTGCACGAACAATTGCAAATCGTCGGCGATGCGCTGGTCGGGGTTATCGGCGGCGTCACCGAGAAGCTGCATGCGGTAATGATTGGCGGTATTGAGCCATTGGCGCAGATAGGCCTGCGTCATCCAGCGCCGCCAGCGGATCTGCAGCCAGTAATTAAGGTAGTTCTTATAGACCGCGAGCACCGTGTAGACGGCGGCGAGCGCGCAGAAAAACAGAATCGCACTGACGAATGCGTCCCAATTGCGATCCTGCAATGTGTTGTAGAAGCGGTTGTACCACTGGTTCAGAATCACGGTGATCGCCACGATCGATAATTCGATCGCGATCACGGCGGCTAGTAGGAGCCGGCCCGCCCAGCGGTCTTCCGAGCGGAAATAGGGTAGGGACAGCCGCCCAATAGTGGCGAGCGTCGCGGCAAGGCGTTTCACGGAACAATCTCCTGTCTGGCTTTGGGGCGCAAATGGCCGGTGCGATGTTGCAAAACCCCGGTATTGGCGCAGCTTTAGGGCATTTCGACGCGGCCTGTGTGTATTCCCGGCTCGCTCTAGCCCGACCTTGTGGCGATATTAGTTTTCGCCATACCATAGATCGGGCTTTGGGAGGATTCTCGCACCACCGGAAACCGGGGGCGAACGGGGCTAAGCAATAGCACGGCGAAGATTCATTCTCACGGCTCCATCGCTGCCCGCGGTCGGGAAGAACTGCGCGCTGGCATCGCTATTTCGACATACTGAACAAGCCGGTGGGAGCCGGCGCCCAAGGAGACTTCGTCATGTGGAACCAGGTCTATAATCCGTTCGGCAATGCCACGCTGTCGACGATTGCCGCGGCTTTACCAGTCGTCACCCTGCTTGTCCTCATCGCTTCGAACAAGGTGAAGGCGCATATTGCCGCTATCGCCGCGCTGATTGTGGCGAATCTCGTCGCGATCTTCATCTTCACGATGCCTTCAGGCATGTCGTTGCGCGCGACTGTGCTTGGCGCCGTGACCGGCTTCTTCCCAATCGGCTGGATCGTGCTCAACGTTATTTTCCTCTACCGCCTCACCGTCGAGAAGGGCGCATTCGAGACGTTGCAGAACACGATCGGTGGCGTCACCAAGGATCGCCGACTGCAATTGCTGCTGATCGCGTTTGCATTTGGCGCCTTCTTCGAAGGCGCCTCGGGCTTCGGTACGCCGGTTGCGGTCACAGGCGCGATCCTGATCGGTCTTGGCTTCTCGCCGCTTGCCGCGTCGGGATTGTCGCTGATTGCCAATACCGCTCCTGTCGCCTACGGCGCGCTCGGCACGCCCATTGCAGGCCTCTCTAGCGTCACGGGTATTGATCCTTTCCTGCTTGGCGCCATGGTCGGCCGCCAATTACCGTTCTTCTCGCTCATCGTGCCGTTCTGGCTGATTTGGGCCTTTGCCGGTTTCCGCGGCATGCTGGCAATCTGGCCGGCGGTCCTGGTCACCGGCGTGTCATTTGCGATCCCGCAATTCTTGATTTCCAACTTCATCAATCCGTGGATCGTCGATATTGGCGCTTCGCTGGTCTCGATGGCATGTCTCGTGCTGTTCCTGACGGTGTGGCATCCGAAGGAGCTGTGGCTTTCCCCGGCGTTACGCGGCAGGGACGAATCGGCAGCCACCATGCCGGCAAGGACGACGACGCTTAAGCCGGTCACGTCGGGCGAGATGTGGATGGCGCTGCTGCCGTGGATCATCGTTTGCGTTGTTCTTCTGGTCTGGGGCACCAACGCGTTCAAGGGCGTGGTCAATCCTTGGGCGACGTGGAACTATCCAGTTCCCGATCTGCACAACGTGATCAACAAGGTGGCGCCGATCGTGGCGAAGCCCACTCCGGAAGCCGCGGTGTTCAGCTTCACTTGGCTGTCTTACACCGGTTCGGGGATGCTGATTGCCGCGATCATTTCCGGCTTGATCATGGGCTACTCGCCTGCGGGGCTAGTGACCGCCTATGGCCGGACTATCAAAATCTGCGCGTACTCGCTGATCACCATCTCGGCAATGCTGGCGATCGGCACGCTGACCCGGCTGTCCGGCATCGACGCGACACTTGGCCTCGCGTTTGCGGCGACCGGCGTGCTTTATCCGTTCTTCGGCACGCTGCTCGGCTGGTTGGGAGTCGCGCTGACCGGTTCGGACACTGCTTCGAACATATTGTTCGGCAACCTGCAGAAGATCACGTCGACCCAACTCGGCATCTCGCCGATCCTGATGAGTGCCGCGAACTCCTCGGGCGGTGTCATGGGCAAGATGATCGATGCGCAGTCGATCGTCGTCGCCTCGACTGCGACCAACTGGTTTGGGCATGAAGGCACGATCTTGCGCTTCGTGTTTTTGCATTCGATTGCGCTCGCCTGCCTGGTCGGCATTCTGGTGATGCTGCAGGCCTACGTGTTCACGGGCATGATCGTTCAATAAACAGCTACGTGCGAGACATTTGATGGGGCCGCCTGTGGCGGCCCCATCTCTGCGAGCGCAGCACGCCAAATATTGTCCGCCTTTAAATTACGTGGGTCGATATGACGAAGGGTCTGGCACGTTACGTCTGCGGCCTCTTTGCTTTCGTATTCGCAATGGGGATTGCGCCCGCGCCAGCGAGCGAGCCGTTCCCGTTCGGTACCGCGCTGATGCTTGATGCCGCGCCGCTGCGTGGCTCAAAACGTATCCCGATGATCGAAATTCAAGAGAACGGGACGGCGTCGATCGACCTGTGGTGCGCCAGCGCACGCGCTCAGGCGATCGTCGGCGATAATTCGATCACCATCGCTCCGGACGATCTGCAAAGCCCGCAATGCGACCCGGAGCGTCAGTCGCGCGATGAAAAACTTTTGGCGGCCCTGATGCAGGTCCCCAATTGGCGGCGCAATGGCGAGCTTATCGAACTGTTGGGCGCAACCCCGCTGCGTTTCCATCTGATGACCAATTGATCGCGCCCAACGAGTGGAGCCCGCTAGTCGGCGTCTTCGCCGGGAAGCACCGTCCGTTCTCCGAGACTATCGCGAACATATAGTTTCTTGACTGCTACGAAGATCATAGCGATAGGGCCGGCAAAGATCACCGCGATGCCGCCGAATACGAATAGCACGGTGACAATGCCCAAAAGCATGACGGCCTGGAGATACGGAACTAATTCGGCACGCTGCTCGGCTGGTTGGGCGTCGCGCTGACCGGCTCGGACACCGCTTCGAACATATTGTTCGGCAACCTGCAGAAGATCACGTCGACCCAGCTCGGCATTTCGCCGATCCTGATGAGTGC
>JBASAH010000305.1:0-7114 GCA_049650505.1 Xanthobacteraceae bacterium | reverse complement strand
GAAATAGAGAAAGACCAGCGCCACCATCGCCGACGCAAGCCCCGCATAATAGGTGACGTAGGTGCGGGGAAAATCGGCGAGATAACGCCCGAACATGAAGCCGCAGGCGAGCCACAGCCCGAGCGTGGCGACAATCCCGGGCCAGACTTCCTCGATGTGCCGCCGCCCTGCCGGCAACCACATATGCAGTATCAACAGCGCCACCGTAAGTACGAATGTCGCGGCGCTAAAACGCGCGATATTGTAATGGCCTTCCAGCGGCTCGAGCCAATCGAGATAGCCCAACGCGGCGCGAAATACCAACGGACCAAGCACGACCAGAAAAGCAAGCGCCAGCAGTCCGATCGCGGCGATCAACACATAACCGATCGATTCCAACCGCAGCAGCCACCACGGCCGCGTCTCGCTTAAACCGTAAGCGCGGTTGAGCCCAATGCGCAGGCTCTCGATGCCGCTTGAAGCAAAATAAACTGCGAACGCCGCGCCGATGGTGAGAATATCGCCGCGCGCCGTGGTCAGTACCTTGTGAATTTCACCGGCAATGCCGCCGGATACTTCGGGCGGCCAAGCCGCGACGATCAGGCCGGCAACTTCGTCGGCGAGGTTCTGTGAACCGACGAAGGCGGCTAGCGCCGTCACCAAGATCAAGAACGGAAACATCGACATCAGCACGGACAGCGCAATATGGCTCGCGATCGCCCAGCCGTCGTCGGCGTTAAAGCGATAGAAAGCATCCCAGGCGACGCGCCAGCACAGACGGATCGTGTTCAACGGCAGAAAGCCTCCCGAGCGGACCGATCGACTACATAGCATCCATCGTATCCCGGACGCGGTGCAGCGTGGAAAACGCTGCATCGCTGATCCGGGATCGTTACATACTCGGAGTTCGATACGATCCCGGGTCTGCAGCGCACCATTTCATGCTGCGCCGCGCCCGGGAAAAGCTTTGGTTGCCGCTGGTCAGAAAAACTGTCGCGGCCGGGGCGGACATTGGCTTTTGTGCACTGCACGCTTAAGCTTGTCGAACCGCTCGGACGTTGTATCCAGCGCCAAGCAACGAGGACCAATTAACGAGTGACCTATGCCCTCTGCCGTTACGGAGAGACCGCCGCGCCGTGAGGTGATCGCCATGCTGGGCGATGCGGTCGCGGCGCTGGAGGCGCTGTTGGACGACGCCCGCCGCGCCGTTGCCGAGCGCGTAACGGTCGATGGGCGTGTGGCGTCACGGCTGTTCGACAGCGAACAGCGCGCCGCCCATGGCCTCGCTTGGCTCGCGACCTATGTCGAAGCCATTCGCCAGCTCGGCTTGTACGCGCAGCGCCTCGCCGACGCCGGCGGTTTCGGCGAGATCGAGGAGCTGTTGCTGCGGATCGGCGCCGGCGAATATCTCGCGCAAGTGCTCGGCGGCATTCCGATGAGCCAAGGCGAAATCGTGCGGCTTTCGGATTTCGGGTTAAACACGGCGGCGGTTGCCGCACGGGTCATTCCGGCCGTCGAACATCTCATCGCCACTGGAAACACGCCGGCGCGCCGGGCGCGGCTGATGGAGCTGATGCGCCAGCATCACGATGCGACGGTCGGCGCCTGCGGGCTCGACGACACGCTCGATTCCATCCGTGAGGAGATGCGTAAATTTGCCGACGATCGGATTACGCCGTTCGCGCAAGCCTGGCATTTGCGCAACGAATACATTCCGCTCGACGTCATTGCGCAGATGGCGGAGCTCGGGGTTTTTCGGCTGACCATCCCGGAAGATTACGAGGGTATGGGGCTTGGCAAAGAGTCCATGTGCGTTGTCTCCGAGGAATTATCGCGCGGTTATATCGGCGTCGGCAGCCTCGGCACGCGCTCGGAGATCGCGGCCGAACTTATTCTTGGCTCCGGCACCGAGGAGCAAAAACGCAAATGGCTGCCGAAGATCGCCTCTGGCGAAGTGCTGCCGACCGCGGTGTTCACCGAACCGAATACCGGTTCTGATCTCGCTTCGCTCAAGACCCGCGCGGTGCGCCAAGGCGACGTGTATAAAATCTACGGCAATAAGACCTGGATCACGCATCCGGTGCGGGCCGATCTGATGACGCTCCTCGTCCGCACCAATCCGGCGGAGACCGGCTATCGCGGGCTGTCGATGCTGCTGGCGGAAAAGCCGCGCGGGCGCGATGACGATCCATTCCCGGTACCGGGCATGACCGGCACCGAGATCGAGGTCTTGGGCTATCGCGGCATGAAGGAATACGAGATCGCCTTCGACGGTTTCGCCGTCAAAGCGGAGAATCTCCTCGGCGGCATCGAGGGTCTCGGCTTCAAGCAATTGATGGCGACATTCGAGGCGGCGCGCATCCAGACTGCCGCGCGGGCGATCGGTGTGGCGCAGGCCGCGATGGAACAGGCGCTAAGCTATGCCACGAGCCGCGTCCAGTTCGGTCAGGCGATTGCCGCTTTCCCGCGCATCGCCGACAAGGTCGCGATCATGGCGGCGGAGATCATGATCGCGCGCCAACTCACCTATTACGCCGCGCGAGAAAAGGATTCCGGGCGGCGTTGCGATCTCGAAGCCGGCATGGCGAAACTTCTTGCCGCGCGCGTCGCCTGGGCGGCGGCCGACAATGCGGTGCAAGTGCACGGCGGCAATGGCTTTGCCGTTGAATTTCCGGTGTCGCGAATTTTATGCGATGCCCGCATTCTCAATATTTTCGAGGGCGCCGCCGAGATCCAGGCGCACGTCATCGCCCGGCGGTTGCTCGACGGCTCGAATTAGAGGGAAATCGCTTTAGACCGAATGGCCATTTTGTTGAACCATGGTTTTTCGTCATGACGAGGAGGATGCGTGACTTTCTTCCCGTTTATCCTCGCGTTGCAGGGCGCCAGCCTCGCTAGCGCATCCGCTCTTCTATTTTTATTCGCTCCGGCGCTGGCGGCTCCTTGAGCAATAAGCCGGCATTGCCGGACAGAATGCGTTCGCCATCCGTTCCGAGTGCGCGCAGATCGTGAACGAAATCGCGCACCGCCTCGCGCTTTCTGATTTCCTGCGGGTAGTCGGTGGCGAACACGATACGCGAGGCAGGGATTTCGCTTAAACCGGCTTTGATCGCGCCGATGCCGCCGGCGAAGCCGGCCGTATCGAATACAAGATTGTGCCGGATATAGTGATCGAAATCCTTCTCGGCCTTGCGGCCGTGGCGTTCATTGCCCGCCGTCCCCCAAAACTCCTTGTCCTGAAAACAACGGATGCGGGCCAGCATGCCGGCGATGCCGCCGGCAAGGTGCGCCATGTGTACGGTGAGTTCGGGATGGCGATCGAATACGCCGGAATTGACCAAACGGATGACTGCCATGACCAGCGAAAATTCCCGCCCGACCGCGCGCGCCGTGTCGTAGGCGTCGAACTGCTGCGCGTGATTAAGCTTTAGCGCCGGATGCACGAAAACGAACATGTCGAGCTTGCCAGCTTCGCTCCAGAACGATTCAAGCGCCGGATCGTCGATGAACTTTCCATCGAATTCAGAAGTGATGACGACACCCTGGAAGCCGAGCTCGTAACGGCAGCGGGCGAGCTCCTTGAACGCCGCGTCGCCACCGAGCGGATGGGAATGCGCGGCGCCGATGAAGCGTCCCGGATAGTCGCGCTCGGCTTGGCTCGCTTCGTTGTTGACGAGCCGCGAGGCTTCGAGATCGGCGCACATGCCCGCGGCGCTGGTGAGCCAGGCCGCGTCGATGCCGGCCAAATCCATCATGCGCACGTGTTCGTCCAGATCGTAGAGCAGCGAATGCACCGTGTAACTCGGCGCGCCGAGAGCATCGTAGTGCAGCACGAGCCGGCCGCCCGGATCTTGCTTGATGAGTTCGCGCGGCGTGAAATGGTGCTGGAAGTCGACGATCATCGCGGGCGGGTCCTCCTGAACCTTTGCCGTCATCCTGAGGTGATCGCCAACGGGTCCGGCCCGAAGTGGCCGGCCCGATGACAAGCTCCGCGGCCCTCGAACGATACATCCAAAGCGTTCGGGCCGTCCCCCTTCGAGGCTCGCTTCGCTCGCACCTCAGGGTGACGGAAGCAAGCAATCTGGGTTTCGCTCCCCCTTAAGGCAGGCTACAACGAAGCGCCATGGGCGATTTCACGTCTTACGTCGCGGTGGCGATCGCCGTCGGCGCCGTCGCGGTCGTGCTGCTGCTCGGCCTCATCAACATGATGCGGGGCGGCTCGCCCAATAAATCGCAGCAATTGATGCGGCTTCGTGTGTTGCTGCAATTCGTTGCCATCGTCGTTATCATGTTCGTGCTCTGGATCATGGCCAGATAATCATTCACCCGCGATGGTCGTCCTCAACAAAATCTATACGCGTACCGGCGACGACGGCACCACCGCGCTCGGTAGCGGCGAGCGGCGCAAAAAATACGATCTGCGTATCGCCGCCTATGGCACGGTCGACGAGGTCAATGCCGCGATCGGGGTTGCGCGGCTGCACACGGCGAGCGATCCGGCGCTCGATGGAGCGCTGGCGCGAATCCAGAACGATCTGTTCGATCTCGGTGCCGACCTTTGCACGCCGGGACGGGGCAAAGGACCCGGCGGTGCGCGGTTGACAGTCACCGATAATCAGGTGGTTTGGCTCGAAGCCGAGATCGATCGGCTCAATGCCGACTTGGCGCCGCTACGCTCATTCGTGCTGCCCGGCGGCGGCGCAGCGGCGGCCTATCTGCATGTCGCGCGCACAATCTGCCGGCGGGCCGAGCGGCTCACTGCCGAGCTTAAGGACAAGGCCGGGGAGAGCGTCACGCCCGAAGTGCTGAAATACCTCAATCGCCTATCGGATTACCTTTTCGTCGCAAGCCGTTACACCAATAACAAGGGCACGGGCGACGTGCTCTGGAAGCCCGGCGAGAATCGTTGACCGGGAGGGGGAGGGCCGTTAGTTTGCCGCACCGCAGCAGCGCGCAAATTCTCCGTCGCGCGAGCCCACAAGCAAACAACAGCAGCAGTCGTCCGCATGAAAATTCTGGTGCCTGTGAAGCGGGCGATCGACAAGGACGTGAAAATCCGCGTGAAACCGGATGGCTCCGGCGTCGAGCTCGGTAACGTCAAAATGTCGATGAACCCGTTCGACGAGATCGCCGTCGAGGAGGCGATCCGGCTCAAGGAAGCTGGCAAGGCAACTGAGATAGTCTGCGCCTCGATCGGCGCGGCGCAGTCGGCCGAGACGATCCGTACCGCACTCGCCATGGGCGCCGACCGCGGCATCCTGGTGAAAGCGGACGGCGCCGTGGAGCCTCTCGCGATAGCTAAAATCCTCAAAGCTATTGCCGAAGCCGAGAAGCCTGGTTTGATCATCATGGGCAAACAGGCGATCGACGACGACTGCAATCAGACTGGACAAATGCTGGCCGCGCTGCTCGGTTGGCCGCAGGGCACCTTCGCTTCCAAGGTGACGCTTGACGGCGATGCGGTCACGGTGACGCGCGAGGTCGATGGCGGCTTGCAGACGGTGAAGCTGAAAACACCGGCGATCGTCACCACCGATCTGCGGCTCAACGAGCCGCGCTACGCATCCTTGCCCAATATCATGAAGGCGAAGAAGAAACCGATCGAGGAAAAGACTGCCGCCGACTACGGCGTCGATATCAAGCCGCGGCTTGAAGTGATCAAGACCGCCGAGCCGCCGGTGCGCAAGGCCGGCGTGAAGGTCAAGAACGTCACCGAACTGGTCGAGAAGCTCAAAGAGGCAGGGGCGGTTTGATGCCGAAGTTGCGCTTTTTCTCCGCTTATTCCCGCGCAAGCGGGAATACAGTGATTGGGTCCCTGCCTTCGTGGGGACGAGCGAGTATTAAAAGCCTATTCGATTACTGGAACCTGTAATGTCGACCCTTCTCCTCGCCGAACATGACAACGCCTCGCTCAAAGATGCGACCAACAAGGCGCTGACCGCGGCGAAACAGCTCGGTGGCGAGGTGCACATTCTGGTCGCCGGACAAAACTGCAAGGCGGTTGCCGAGGCGGCCGCCAAGCTCGACGGCGTCGGCAAAGTGCTGCTAGCCGACGCTCCCGCTTACCAGCACATGCTGGCCGAGCCGATCGCGGCGCTGATGGTCGCGCTCGCCGGACCTTACGACACGCTGATGGCGCCGGCGACGACCACCGGCAAGAACATCATGCCGCGTGTCGCGGCGCTGCTCGACGTCATGCAGATTTCCGACATCATCAAAGTGGTGGCGCCCGACACCTTCGAGCGCCCGATCTATGCCGGCAATGCCGTGCAGACCGTGCGTTCGCCGGAAAAGAAGCGGGTGATCACGGTGCGGACGGCCGCCTTCCAAGCGACGGGGGCAGGGGGATCCGCCTCGATCGAGCCGGTCGGCGCAGTAGCGGATCCGGGCCTCTCCGGCTTCGTCGGTGAAGAACTCTCAAAGTCCGAGCGACCAGAACTAACGTCGGCCAAGATCATCATTTCCGGCGGCCGGGCCATGCAAAATCGGGAAAACTTCACCAAATATATCGAACCGGTGGCGGATAAACTCGGCGCGGCGATTGGCGCATCGCGCGCGGCGGTCGATGCCGGTTATGCGCCGAACGATTGGCAGGTCGGGCAGACCGGCAAGGTGGTGGCCCCGGACCTCTATATTGCGGTCGGGATTTCCGGCGCCATTCAACATCTCGCCGGCATGAAGGACTCGAAAGTGATCGTGGCGATCAACAAAGATGAGGAAGCGCCGATCTTTCAGGTCGCGGATTACGGCCTGGTAGCCGATCTTTATCAGGCGCTACCGGAGCTTGCGGCGGAGCTCGACAAGGTTAAGCACTGACCGAATCTGGCGCGCCGAGCGAGATCGTCGTAAAGTTGCGTGTAAGGTGAATCGAAATGGTCGAGGTCAAGGAACGCCCCAAAGATCGAACCGGCGCGCGCGCGCAGCCCGCGCGCGGCGGAGAAGCGGTCGACGCGGCTCCTGCATTTCGCAAGGTCGGCGTCATCGGAGCCGGTCAGATGGGCAACGGCATCGCCCATGTTTGCGCACTGTCGGGTTTTCACGTTCTGTTGAACGACGTCGCCGCCGACCGGATCACCGAAGCCTTGGCGACCATCAGCGGCAATTTGGCGCGGCAGGTTAGCCGTCAGCGCATCAG
>JBASAH010000304.1:0-8078 GCA_049650505.1 Xanthobacteraceae bacterium | reverse complement strand
GGAGAAACGCGACCACTGGCCTCGCTTGCTGTTGCGCTCGCGCCGCAAGCGAATGTGCGACGACCGAACCGCCGATAAGCGTGATGAACTCGCGCCGCCTCATTCGATCACCTCGTCGGCGCGTGCGAGAATCGGGTGAGGCACGTCGAGGCCCAGCGCCTTGGCGGTCGTAAGATTGATGACGAGTTCGAACTTGGTTGGCTGCTCGACCGGGAGATCGCCGGGCTTTGCACCATGCAGAATCTTGTCGACGTAATCTGCCGCGCGCCCGAACCGTTCCGTGTAGCTTGGTCCGTAGGACATGAGTGCGCCGGCTTTGACAAAATCGCGGGTACTGAAAATCGTCGGCAGCCGCGTGCCAATTGCAGACGTGAGAATGTTTGTTCGGTTGGCAACCATAAGCTGATCGACCGCAACATAAAGCGCGTCCGCTCGGCTCTTGAGCCCCGCAAAGGCGGGAGCGATATCCTCGGCCCGCTGAATCACGAGTGGCACGACATCGAGACCGAGCATGCGTGCCGCGGCCTGGGTCTCGCCCATCTCGAGTACGGGCTGGGCATTGCCAACGTTGAACATGATCGCCAGCCGGCGCAGTTGAGGGACAAGCTCACGCGCGAACTCTAATCGCTTGCCGGCAAGCTCGTTCGCCTGGATTGATAGCCCGGTGACATTGCCGCCCGGATGCGCCAGGCTCGCGACCAAGCCGGCGCCGACCGGATCGATGCCCACCGCAAAGACAATGGGGATAACCGTTGTCGCCTGTCTCACAATGGGCACGGCGCTGCCGACTGTAACAATGGCATCGACCTTGAGATGGACAAATTCGGCTGCGATTTCGGCATAACGCTCGGAGCGGCCCTGCGACCAGCGATATTCGATTGCGATGGTCTTGCCCTCGATCCAGCCAAGTTCGCGCAGGCGCGCCACAAAAGCAGCCGTCCAGGGACCAAAGGCCAAAGCATCCGCGCCCAGGAACCCGATGGTCGGCAGTTTGCCCGCCTGCTGCGCGCGTGCTGGGAGCGGCCAGCCTGCCGCCGCGCCACCAATCACCTTGATGAAATCGCGTCGCTTCATTCGATCACCTCGTCGGCGGCAGCGAGCAGCGATTGCGGCATGGCCAGGCCGAGCGCCTTGGCGGTGAATTTGGTCGGTGCCTGAACTGGCAGGTCGGCCGGCTTTTCACCCTTAAGGATGCGATCGACATAACCGGCCGCGCGCCGGATTTGATCGATCCGATCAGGTCCATAGGAGAGCAGCCCGCCGTCGCTCACCATGGAATAGTCGCTATAGACCGCGGGTAACTTGTGCCGCGTCGCAAGTGTGACGATCAAATTGTGATAAGGCGATGCTTCGGCGCTCGGCGCTACGATCAGGCCCCCATTCGGGGAACGAGCGAAGGCCGCGACAGCGTGCTCAATTTCGCCAGCATCGTGAACATCGATCGGGCTGACCTCAACGCCGAGCGACGACGCCGTGGCCTGGATGGCGTATCTGCGCTCACGATCAGCGTCGCCTTCGCCCCAGCGGATGTCGATGCGCAGATTGCGGCCATCGCTCCAGCCCAATCGTTGCAGGACTTGCTTGAATTCCGCGATCCGGGCTTGACCTTGGGGATGGTCCGCCGCCACGTTCATGAGAAAACCGACGCGCCGCATTCGTTCAGGCTGCTGCGCGCGCGCGGCAACCGGCAAGCCGACCGATGCACCACCGAGCAGGACAATGAGATCGCGTCGCCTCACAGGCTTCCCCTCCAGGCCGAGGAGCCAACTCTACCACATCATATTTTGAAATTTGCGGCGGCGGAGTTCGGCAGTTTCTACGTCAAAATTGCCGCCGCGCATCCTCAATCGCCTGCCAGACCGAGCGCCTTGGCAGTCTTCAAATCGCATCGTCATTTTCGCAGTGGGGCGTAAAAGACGCTGTCAATCTCCACGATATCATCGTCAAACAGACGTTGAACCTCGATCATCGTGCGCGGTGGATATGGCGGCTTGCCCCAGATTTCTGCTTGCGCCTTGTCCACCAGGGGTGCGAACCGGTGCAAATCGCTGACATAAACGGTCAGCCGCACGCAATCCTGCAGGCTCGCACCTTCCGATTGCGCAATCGACCTAATGTTGAGCAATGCTTGATGAATGCGGGCCTCGGGATCTTGCACCAACTTGTTGGTCGCCGGATCGATGCCCTGCATTCCGGCCACAAAGATGAAGTCGCCGGCGCGCACGCCCAGACTCCAGGTACCCTCTGCCTTTATCGCGCCCGGAGGATCAAGAGTTTTAACACCGTTCGGCGCTGCAGACTGTGCAAGGGTGAAACTGAGCGCCATAACAGTTGCCGTCACGCCAGCAAAAGCTAACTGCTGCAGCATCGCATCCTCCATTTTCGATAGAACGCAGAACATAGCCGCGGGCGCAGCGCGCGGGTCGGAGTGTGCGGTACGTCCGCGAGAGGCTTCATTTCGCCCGTTGCTTTTATTACGTCATCGCCGAACTTCGTGAGCCGGTCCGGCTTCGAGGTTGTGGTCCATCGAGCTTGGCGCTGCTTTTCCCCCCAAAGCGCGGTTATTTCCGGCCATCCATGTGGCTCGGCGCACGGGCGTCGAATGACCCTGGTATTTTTGGAACCGGCGCCGTCATGCGCCGTCCGCCGACAACGGCGAGAACTTCGGTGATCGCCCAGGCATGCAGCTGTGATGACTTGTCGATGCTGGTATGGCTTATATTCGGATCGCCGCTCACGTCGACATTGGCAAGCGAGCCGCGAAAACCGGGCCCGGGTTTCATGTAGGCGTAATCGCGCTGGGTCAAGTTGACGACACGGGTGACATTCCCCGGCGCCGGAAACGATTGGGTGGCGTCAAACGGTATCACGAGTGCCACCGGAACACCTTTGTCGCCT
Source organism: Xanthobacteraceae bacterium (assembly GCA_049650505.1). GTDB lineage: Bacteria > Pseudomonadota > Alphaproteobacteria > Rhizobiales > Xanthobacteraceae > BOG-931. The sequence continues at coordinate 5,180 of JBASAH010000304.1, read as the reverse complement.
AGGTAGTCCGCCATCTCCATGACGGCGTCGGCACCCAGCGAGTGACCGATAAGAATGATGGGGCCTTCCTTCCTGAGCTTATAGTTTTCGGCGGCCTTATCGGCGATTGATTTCCAGTCGGTATGGCTGTGGACGGTCGCAGCTACGCCGCGGTTGTTGAGTTCATCCGTCAAGGTGTTCATGCCGAGCGAAAAAACATCCGCCAGCCCGCGGAACAGATAAACGTGCGCTCGGGGTTGCGCCATCCCTGGGCTCGATCCAAAGAGGAGCACCATCGCTAATGACAACAGCGCAAGAGCGGCCGAACAATAAGCGGCCAAATGATCCCAGCGTCTCATGAAACTCCTCACGGCCGGTTGCCCTCAGTCTTGGTATTAATCTTCAGACCGTCAAGACGCCGGGCCTCATCATTGCGCAACCAGGGATCGTGTAATTGATCAGGGAGTTGTCATCGTTGAGATGCTTTAGAGATATTTGCTTGCGCTGTGCTCGGAACCGGTTCAGCGCCAATCCTGGCGATCTCGCTTCTTACCAAGTTACGGAATCCGGAATTGAATGGAGCGGCGGGATGCGAGTCATTATTCGTGATGTACTCGATATTCGGTCCCTCGAGCTTCTGTGATCCCATTCCGCCAAAAGTCATCCATGGATTTGGATTATAAATCTCCACTATCCTTCCCACCTTGCCAGTCAGAGTCGTATTGGCAGTAAATATTGAGGGTTGCAGCGCAATAATCGAATCAATGTAATCAGTGTTGTTTGCTACTAGGATTGCGTTATTCGCGCCCAAGCTATAGCCGATAATAAGTATGTGTGTTCCCTCAGGTTGATGTTTGATATCTTCAACTAGGGACGCCCATGACGGATGCAGGTACGTTATCACGTCAACATCGGGCATTGATTGAAGTTCAGCTACCAATTCAACCAGTCCAGGCGCCGCAAGGGACCCAAATAATGGCCATAAGACGCCGATAAACGTCCCTGCATAGACTGGCGAGCAGATCAAAGAGCAGCACAAGGCAAGAGCGATTGATCGTTTCTTCACCTGCTTAGTCCCCCAGCTGCGGCGGGTTTGGAATCCACGGACTGGTTTTGCAGCTCCAGGTCAAACTGGAACTCGTAGTGCAATCATAGTCCGTTTATGCCGTGGAAGCGACTCGATCGTGCGACGCTCTTGCGGCGCTATCGAGCGGCCGGCCACACAGCTCACACAGAAATCTCTCGCGCGCTCAATCGTTTCGATGCTTGGCTTGCTCAATCGCCTGCCAGACGCGCGCCGGCGTGGCCGGCATCTCGATATGCCGCACGCCGAACTCGGATAAAGCATCCACGATCGCATTGATCACAACCGCGAGCGCCGGAACGGTGCCGCCTTCGCCGGCCGGGCGGATGCCGAGCGGATGAGTGGATGACGGCACCTCGCTCAGTTCGGTTGCGTAGAATGGGAGATCAGAGGCGCGCGGCATCGCGTAATCCATAAATGACGCCGCGAGCAATTGCCCGCTGTCCGGATCGTAATGGCAGTGTTCGAGCAGCGCCTGGCCGACGCCTTGCGCGATGCCGCCATGGATTTGACCGTGAATGATGAGCGGGTTCACCGCGCGCCCGACATCGTCGACGGCGGCGTAGGAAATAAGCGCCACGGCGCCAGTCTGCGGATCGACTTCGACCTCGCAGACATGCGCGCCGTAAGGGTAGCTCGCCTCGATCACGGTCTCGTCGCAATTTGCCATGAGCGGCCCGCGCAAATCGTCCGGCAGATCGCTGCGCTCCATTGCGGCCCGCGCGACATCAAACAGTCCAATGACGTGATTGGTGCCCTTCACGGCGAAGCGGCCCTGCGCGAATTCGATATCGGCGGCGGCGGTTTCAAGGACGTGCTCGGCAATGCGCAGGCCCTTTTCGATGATGCCGTCGGAGGATTTTTTGATCACGATCGAGCCCAATCGCATGCCGCGGCCGGAATGCGCGCCGCCGCCCACGCTGACGCGATCGGTATCGCCGGCGATCACGCGCACGGCTTCGATCGGCACGCCAAGCCATTCGGTGACAAGCTGGGCGAAACTCGTCTCGTGGCCTTGACCCTGCGACACCACGCCGATCACGAGTTCGATCACGCCGTCCGGCAGCACCAGGATTTCGGCTTTCTCGCGCGGCATGCCGGTCGAAATGTCGACGTAAGTGCCGACCCCGATGCCGCGACACTTGCCACGTTTCTTCGCCGCTGCGCGGCGGCGCTTGAAACCGGCCCAGTCGGCCAACCTCAAAGCCGTATCCATCGCGCCGATATAATCGCCGTTGTCGTATTCGACGCCGAACGGATTTTTGTACGGCAGCTCCTTTTGCGTCACGAGATTGCGGCGGCGGATGGCGACGCGATCGTAGCCGCATTCGCGCGCGGCAAGATCGATCAGCCGTTCGATCACGAAAATCACTTCCGGCCGGCCGGCGCTGCGATAAGGTCGCGTCGGTGCGGTATTACTCAGTGTCGCGCGCGCGCGAAAATGCGCCGCCGGGATGCGATAGATGCTCGACATCATCTGCACGCCCTTTTGCAGCATGGCAAAATTCGTGGTGTGGGCGCCTAGATTGCCGAGGTTCGCGCCGCGCATGGCGAGGAAGCGGCCCTTGTCGTCCAGCGCCAGCTCGGCTTCGACGACGAGATCGCGCGCCTGATAATCGCTCAAGAACGAGTCATGGCGCTCGATCACCCATTTCACCGGCCGGCCAAGCTTGCGCGCCGTCCAGGCGACCAACGCGAATTCCGGATAGATCATGCCGCGGGTGCCGAAATTGCCGCCGATATCGCCCATCAGCACGCGGACTTTTTCCGGCGGCATGTCGAGAATTATGGCGAGATCGGTTTTCAGCCGCACCGCGCCGCCATTGCCGGCATAAAGCGTGACGCGCCCGCTCGTGGCGTCGTAGTCGGCAAGCGCGGCGCGGGGCTCCATCGGCACACCGGTGACGCGCTGTACCCAGCACTCGAAGCGCGTCACATGCGCGGCACGGGCGAAAGCCGCGTCGGTCGCCGCCGCATCGCCGATCTCGGCATCGAAGCAGACATTACTGTGCGCGCCGGAGCGGGTGTCATTGTGGATCAGCGGCGCATCCTGCCGCGCCGCGGCGGCGGTTTCGACTACGGCGGGCAGCACCTCGTAGTCGATCGCAAGCCGCTCGGCGCCGTCCTTGGCGGCATCGAGTGTTTCGCCGATAACCATCGCCACCGCTTCGCCGACGAAACGCGCTTTGTCGGCGGGCAAGGGATAATGCGGCGCTTCGAATGGCGGCACGCCGCCGCGATTGTTCAGCCGCATCTCGGCCGGATGCGGCGACCACGGTTTGTGCGGAATGGATTTGAGGCCGTCCGCCAAAAAATCGGCCCCGGTGAGCACCGCCAGCACGCCGGGCGTCGCCAGCGTTTCCTTCTTGGCGATGCCGCGAATGCGGGCATGCGCGTGCGGCGAACGCACCATCGCGGCATAGACCTGACCGGGCAGGTTCTCGTCGGCGGTGTAGCGGCCGCCGCCGCGAACGAGCCGCAGATCTTCGCGGCGTCGGACCGGCTGGCCGATGCCAGAACCGTTGGCGGGTTGATGCATCGCGCTTGCTCCAAACGCGATGTTATTTGACGCGGCTGCGCCGCGCCAGCACAGGGCGCCGACGGACCTGACTGTTGCGACTGCTGACAAGCTTTGGCCGCGGATGTAGACAAAGGTCGAAGGGAAGGCCGCCGCGAATATGACCGAGCAACTCGGTAAGCCAATTCTGCGCAAGGAAGATCCGGCGCTGCTTTCGGGACGCGGGCGCTATGCCGACGATCTTCCCATTCCAGTCGGCACGCTGCATGCCCACGTGATCCGCTCGCCGCATGCGCATGCGCAGATCCTCCGCATCGATGCCGGCAAGGCGCTGGCGCAGGACGGGGTCTGGGCGCTGATTAGCGGCGAGGACGTGCGCAAATTGTCCGACCCGTTCATGGCGGCGGTCAAAACCCCGGTGCAGCAATGGACGCTCGCGGTCGAGCGCGTGCGCTATGTCGGCGAGCCGGTGGCGCTGGTGGTTGCCGAAACCCGCTATCTCGCCGAGGATGCCGCCGAACTCGTGGCCATCGACTACCAGCCGCTCGATGCGGTGATCGATCCACTTGAAGCGTGCAAGAAATCGGCGCCGCTTCTGCATCCGCAAGCCCTGACCAACGAAATCTCCGTGCGTGAATTCCGCTACGGCGATCCGGACGGCGCGTTTGCGCGGGCCGACCGGCGCATCGCCATGACGGTGCCGTTTCCGCGGCTGTCGTTCACGCCGATCGAATGTTACGTCGTCGTCGCCCAGCACAATCCTGCGGAAGACAGCTACGACGTTCTGGCCAATTTCCAGGGGCCGTTTTCGATGCATCCGGTGATGGCCCGCGCCCTGCGAGTCGCCGGGCCGAAATTGCGCTTGCGCATCCCGCCGGATTCGGGCGGCAGTTTCGGCATCAAGCTTTCGGTCTTTCCGTATGTGGTGCTGATCGCGCTTGCGGCGCGCATCACCGGCCGGCCGGTGAAATGGACCGAGGACCGCATCGAGCATCTCGTCGCCGCGAGCTCCGGTCCGAACCGCGTCACCGAAATCGAGGCGGCTTTCAGCAAAGACGGCCGCGTTCTCGGATTGAAGCTCGACCAGCTCGAAGATTACGGCGCCTTTCTGCGCGCGCCGATGCCCGGGCCGCTCTACCGCATGCATGGCGCGGTGACCGGCGCCTACGACATCGAACATGTCGAAGTGAAAAACCGCGTCGTGCTGACCAACAAAATGCCGGCGAGCCTGATCCGCGGCTTTGGCGGGCCGCAGCTTTATCTGGCGCTCGAGCGCCTGATGCACCGCATCGCCATTGAATTGCGGCTCGATCCGCTTGAGGTGATCCGGCGCAATCTCATCCCGGCGAAAAAGTTTCCGTATCGCGCGGCGGCCGGTGCGCTCTACGATTCCGGCGATTACCCCCGCGCGGTCGAGATTGCGACCGGGAACGGGAGGCTCGCCGATCTCAAGCGCCGGCGCGCCGCGGCGCGGGCGCAAGGCCGCGCTTACGGCATCGGCTTTGCCGCCGTGGTCGAGCCCGGCATGTCGAACATGGGCTACCTCTCGACGCTGCTTTCAGCCGATGCCCGCGAGCGCGCCGGCCCCAAGAACGGCGC
>JBASAH010000303.1:0-4415 GCA_049650505.1 Xanthobacteraceae bacterium | reverse complement strand
CTCTACAGCTTTCTGTCGGCGGCCGAGTCGGCGCCCGAACAGGTCGGCTGCGGCTTCGTTCATGTTCCCTACCTGCCGAGCCAGGTGGCGGATGTCCTGCGCCGAATCAAGGATGAGGGAGTTCTGGAGCTCCACCAGCGCGCCGACACCGCGTCAATGGAACTGGCGACCGCCGTCCGCGCGCTGGAGCTCGCGATCGCAGCCGCAATACGAAACGGTCCATAGGCGGATTGCGCCATATGGCCGACGCCATCCTCGAGCTCGATCGTCTGACGAAGCGGTTCGGACGGACAGTGACCGCCGACCGGCTGTCGTTGACCGTCAGCCGCGGGGAGTTCTTCACCTTCCTCGGTCCGAGCGGATCGGGGAAATCGACGATCCTGCGCATGATCGCCGGCCTGGTCGCCCCGGATTCTGGGCGAATCGAGATTGACGGAAAGGATGTCGCGAGGATGCCGCCCTGGCGACGCAACCTCGGCATGATGTTCCAACAATATGCCGTGTTCCCCCACATGAACGTCTCGGAAAATATAGGGTACGGCCTCAAAGTCCGCGGGGTGCCGCGTGCGGAGATCAGCCGGCGCGTGACCGAGATGGTCGACCTTGTCGGCCTCGCCGGCCTCGCCGACAAGAGCGTATCCAATCTCAGCGGCGGCGAGCAGCAAAGGGTGGCGCTGGCTCGCGCGCTGGCGCCTTCGCCGCGCATGCTTCTGCTCGATGAGCCGCTTTCCGCGCTCGACGAGAAGATTCGCCGGGCCATGCAGGTCGAGCTCTCCAACGTTCACAAGAAGACCGGCACGACATTTCTCTATGTCACCCATGATCAGGAGGAAGCCCTGACCATGAGCAGTCGCGTTGCGGTCTTGAACGGCGGCCGGATGGTGCAATGCGATGAACCGGAGCGCCTGTACAAGCGTCCTCGCACGCGCTTTGTCGCCGATTTCTTTCGTGACTGTAACGTGCTTAGGGTCTCGCCTCTCCGCGGGGCGAACAAGACGCCCATATACCGCTTGGCGGGAACCCTGATCGGGGCTGCGGCCGCCGATGGTGCGGCGACAGGCGGAGCCCATATCGCCATCCGGTCGGAAAACCTTCACATCGGTCCACATGCCGAGGAGCGATCGTTTCGCCTTCCCGGCGTTCTTGTCGAAAGCACCTACCGCGGGACAGTCCTCGAATATCTCGTCGAACTCGGCGACGGGCAGCGGCTAGTCGCTACGACCACCCGGCACGTCCCCGTTTCCCCGGGGAGCGCAGTCACCGTCGGCTTCGATGCGGACGCGGTGGTGCCGCTCGAAGATTAGCCCGAGCCTGGTCTCCCCCGCGCCCCGACAACCAGGAACGCGGCGACCAGGATCAAAGTCAAGACTATGAGCAACCCCATCAGGGCATAGAGCGTGGGCGAGAGGCCGACCTGCTTGTAGGTCGCCCAGATGTAGGTCTGCACCGTATTGTGGCCGCCCTGGACAGCCGAAGTGCGGACAGTCTCGTTGAAAGAAAGGATCAGCGAGAAGGTCGCGGCTCCGAGGATGCCCGGGCGAATAAGCGGCAGTTCGACGTCGACGAATCCGCGCAGCCGGTTCGCGCCGCTCATCCACGCCGCCTCGAGATAGACCGGATCGAAGGTGGTCATGGCGACGAGAATAACGATAGTCGCGAAGGGGAGCGCCCATACCGCCTGCACGATGGCGATGGCGACGAGCGATGGCGGGATGCCGATGAGCTGGAAAAAGAGCGCCGTCGCGAGGCCGGCGCTCACCCCCGGGATGAACAGTGGCAGAAGCACGAGCGACAGGATCAGCCGGGGCGTGGGCAACTCGCGAATGGCCATCGCTGCGGCGAGGCCGAGGAGCGGCGCGATCAGGGCGACGATCCCGCCGACCTCGAGCGACGTCACAATCGCACTCGTGAGCACCGGGTTCCGCCACATCTGGGCGTATCGGGAAAGGGTGAAGGCCGGGGCGCCCGCCTCACCCGTCGCGACCGAGAAGACGAGCGGCGGCAGGAGCGGCAGATAGATGAACAGAAGCACGAAGCTGACATACAGCCAGGCTAGTACATGCGACCGGCGGGCGCTCTCACGCATCCCTCTCACGTCCGCCAGTTCAGGACCTTGCCGAGGAAGCTGCGCATGTCGAAGACGAGATACCAGCCCAGCAGCAGGACCGCCATCGCCAGCACCACGATGGTCGACATCGCCGCGGCGAGCGGATAGTTCAGCACGTCCATGGCGCTCGTGATCGTATTGCCCATGAGCTGATAGCCGACCCCACCCATAATGACCGGGATGGCGCTCTCGCCGAAGCAGCTGACGAAACCGAAAACCGCCGCTGCGAACACGCCCGGAAGCGAGAGCGGCAGCGTCACGCTGAAGAACGTCCGTGACGGAGAGGCCCCAAGCAGCCAGCTTGCCTGGATAAGCGCCCTGTCAATTCCGGCGAGCGACAGCCACATCGGAAATATCATGAATGGCATGTACGAAGAGATGAGCCCGACGAGGACGCTGAAATCGCTGTAGAGGAGCCAGTCGAGCGGACGGTTCACAATACCGGCCGACGTCAGAAGCGCGTTGACCGGGCCGGTGCGGCCGAGGAGATACGTCCAGGCGAAAGCGCGGATGACGTAGTTGACCAGGAACGGAGTCGTGAACAGGAGCAGCGCCAGCCGCGTGGCGTCGGGCCGGGTCTTAAAGGCGAGGAAATAGGCGATCGGATACGAGATGAAGAGGCTCAGAACCGTGGCCTCGATTGAGACGAGGAGGCTCCTCGTCAGAACCGCGAAGCGTACACTGTCGAAAAAGGTCAGATAGGAGATGAAAACAAATGCGGGCCGGACAGAGAGCCCGACCCGCTGCCAGAAACTGACTGCTATGGTCAATCCAAGCGGCGCGAGAAGGAAGGCGGCAACAAAGGCGATCGGCAGCAGAAGAAAGGCCCGTAGGACTATCGACCGGGCCACGACGCCTATCCCTCCATCATGCCGCCTTGAAGCGCGCCCATTCGGATTCGTAGACGTCGACTTGTGTAGGCCAACGGTTCTGCCAGGTACCGCCCTGCGCAAACTTCCGGCGGACGTTCGCGGTGATGTCGGCAACTTTTTGCGCGTCTCCGGCCGGGAACTCGTCGGCATGCTCCTTAGCGTAAATTGGCGCGTCGGTGTTGGTCATATAGCCGCGCAACACCGTTATCTTGGCGCCGTACCAGCCGCCCAGCATGAAGTCGAGAAACTGGTAGGCGGCCTTCGTCGTTTCGAGGCTTCGATTCGGATTCTTCGTGAGGTAGGCCGCCATCGCCCAAAGCAGATACCCCTCTTTCGGGTCGGCGTAGACGGTGTCGACGCCCTTGCTCTTCGCGACGAACACCATCGGCTCCCAGCAATCGATGACATAGACTTCCCTGTTGACGATGAGGTCGACGGCCTGCTGAAAGGAAGACCAAATCACGCGGAACTGGCCCTTCTTCTTCTGGTCTATGAGGAAGTTGATCACGGTCTTGACTTCGTCCGCCGTCATGTCGTCCGGGTTCGTGATCTGGGCCAGCTTCGCATGCTTCAGATAGAGCGCCGTCTTCTGGCCGGCTGTCGTGTAGTTGTCTTCGAGCGCGACATAGCCTTTCCATTTGGGATCGAAAAGGGCGGCGTAGGAATCGAGGTTTCCGGTCTTCTCGGGAAGATAGGCGAAGGAATCGCCCTGCAGCACGGTCGGTACGCCGTAGACCTTGTCCTGGTAGCCTATGAAGTTGAAACCTGGCTTGCCCTTCCCAAGGAACTCCCCGATGTTCTTGTCCTTGGCCCAATTCGGCAACTGAGCCGTGTCGACGACTTCGATGAGATTGTTGTCGACGAGCGGCTTTTGCATGCCCCCGACGATGTTGATCACGTCATAACTGGCCGTGCCACCGCCGGCCACCAGGGTGTTTAGGATAGCCGACGGCGCGTTGCCGATGGCCACCAGATTGACGTTGAAGCCACTCGCCTTGGAGTATCGAGACCAGTTGCCGTCGGGGTCGCCGACGCCGATGTCAGCGAAATTGATTGTTCCCCCCGCGCGGGCGCTCGTCGCGAAAAGCGTCGTCATTGCGGCGCTCAGGCCGGAGGCGGCACCGAGGACCATAAGGTCGCGGCGCGTTGGACGCGATAGCGTGCTCATGTTGTCCCATTCTCTTTGAGTGTGCGCGTCTCTCTGCGAGTGCGCGGCCGACAAGGAGCTTTCAGCTTGGTGGTGCTGCGGAACTATGGAGGATCAACCAAGCGGCGACAAGGTAGAAGTGTGCGCCTCGAGGAGATTCCGTTCGACGGAGCGGTATCCCGTCGCGATATGGCTTATCGACCACTCTATCTTCCTTTTGAGCGACAAAAATAGTGCAAACCGGCCAGCCGACCAATCGGCAGCCCAAGCGAGCATACGCCCTTCAGAC
>JBASAH010000302.1:0-9118 GCA_049650505.1 Xanthobacteraceae bacterium | reverse complement strand
CTTCGAGGACGGCCCCCGGGGCCGCCCTTTTCTTTAGGTCCGAATTGACCCTTCAGGATCATTGCTTTTTATTGAGCATGATCTCTTCCGAAAACCGGTTACCACTTTTCGGGATCATGCTTTTTGTTGAGCATGATCTCTTCCGAAAACCGGCTACCACTTTTCGGGATCATGCTTCAGGCGCGAACTTCCTGGCGCTGGAAAATCACATAGCCGATGACAAACAACAGAATCGCGGTGGCGATCATTCCGACCATCTGCGGCCAAGCGATCAGGACACTTTCGCCGAAGGGCAGCGGTGCGCCGAGTACCGCACCTTGCAGCTGGCTGAGATAAATCGGCCCGAGCGCGCGGGTGGTCGGGTCGAGAAGCGCGACCACGGTCTCCGCGTACAATGTGGAAGGCGAAAACCGCGCCAGCACCTGTTCCAATTGCGCCGTTGCCGGCGTCTGCAGCCCGAGCGCCGTATAGCGCGGGTCCGGTGGGACGATGATTTGTGCCAGCGCCCCGGAGAGCACCGGCCAAATGAACGTCACGAGCAGCCATAGTCCAAGTGTGATAAGCGCCGCGGTCGCGGCAGAGCGGAACACCACCGAGAACAACAATGCCAGCGCCAGCCACACCCCGGCATAGATGATCGTTACCAGAAGAAACACGAAGCTGCGGGCGATTTCCTCCGCTCCCGGCGGAATGCCGATAAGCAGGAGACCGAGCCCGACGACTAGAAGCCACAGCGTGATCAGACTGATCGAAAGCGTAACCAGGCCCGCCAAAAACTTGCCGAACAGAAGCGCGTCTCGATAGATCGGCTGCGACAGGATTCGCGACAGCGTGCGCCGATTATGTTCGCCGTTGACCGCGTCGAAACCTAGTCCGATGGCCATGAGCGGTACCAGGAAGGACAGGAATGAGACGAAGGAAGGCAATGGATCGCGCGAAGTCGTGAACAGCCGCAGGAACAAAAACGGGTCTTCCGCTGTCGTGTCCTTGATCTGCTGGATCGCGCCGTACAGGGCCGCAAGCGCAATCAGCACCACCAGCCATTCGAGTACCCGCATGCGGATGCTCGTCAGGTGGTCCGAGAGCTCCTTGAGCATGACCACGCCAAGTCCGGAAAAGGCCGAGCCTTCACGCTGCATGGCGAGTCCTTTCTTGGGTGCCCTGCTCCGGCGCGGCTTCGAAGTACCGCGTATAAATTGCCTCGAGGCTCGGCTCTTGCACGCCGAGATATTTCAGACGCCCTTGCATGGCGACCACCTCGGCGGCCGCTTCAGGCCTTACGTCGCGGTCGGCGTGCAGGCGAAGTTTGCCGACCCCGGCCTTCTCGACCCCACTGACCCCCGGGATGAGCGCAAGCCGCTCAGACAATCCGGCTCCATCAGCCTCGATGTCGACTACATAGCCACCGCCAAGCACCTGCCGCCCGAGATCGGGCACCGAGCCCATGAGCGCGATGCGCCCGGCGTGAAACAGCGCGACCCGGTCGCAAACGCTCTGCACCCGCTCAAGCAGATGCGACGAGAGCAGAACCGACACGCCTTCGGTCTTGAAGCCGCGGATGATGCCAAGGAGCTCCGCGGTCGCATGGGGGTCGAGCCCCGATGTCGGCTCGTCAAGGATGGCGATTTGCGCGCCTTTCATCACGATTTCGGCGAGCCCGAGCCGCTGCCGCATGCCGCGGGAGAAGGTGCCGACCGGATTGTCCGCAAATTCGGCGAGCCCGACGCGATCGAGCGCGGCGGCGATCCGCTTTTCCCGCTCCATGGCGCGAAACCCGATCAGCCGCGCAGTGTAACGTAGATTGTCTGCCGCGGTCAGATTGTCATAGAAGCCGACGGTGTCGGGAAGATAGCCGACGCGGCGCTTAACCGAGAGCGGCTCACGCGCCGGATTGAATCCGAGCACGCGCACGTCGCCTTCGGAGATATCGGTCAGCCCCAACATCATCAGGATCGTCGTTGTTTTGCCGGCGCCGTTGGGGCCCAACAAACCGAAAATTTCGCCGCGTCCGACGCTAAACGAAATGTGGTCGACGGCGACCGCCGAACCATAGGTTTTGGTGAGGCCGTGGGCCTCGATGACGGCGTCGGCAGTCATCGGCGGCCGAACCTTGCGACTGCGCCAACCATCACCAACAGCGCGACACCGATGATGCCGACACCGGCGATTCCCCACATCGTGGACGTCGTCACCGTGACGCGGAAATTGGTCGAGGCCGATTCGCCGCGCGCGGACGCGCGGACAGTCGTTACGTAATCGCCGGCGATGGCCTTTTCCGTCGGCGTGATCAACGCTTGCACTTCCTTGTTGTCGTTCGGGGCAATGCGGTCGACGGTTTTGGGGTCAAAGGTAATTTTCCAGCCACTCGGAGCCGATCCGGTCAGCTGAATATCGTCGGCAGGAGCCGTGCCGATATTCGTGACAATGACCGGGACCGTGCTCTCCTTGCCGGCAGAGGCGCGCGTCGACACGAGGCCCTCCCGGCCGCTGATTTCGAGCTTCGGCTGACCGGTGATGGTCATCGCTAGGTCGGCGGTGGCCGAGGCGTCTTCGGCGGCCACGCGCGCGACGATCTTATAATCGCCCGCTGCCGCGGTATTCGGCGGCGTCACTTTAAGCTTCACGTCCTTGCTTTGGCCGGCATCGACCGGGACTGCTTTAAGTTCCTGCGTGCCATATTGCTCGGTGAACGAGGTATCGAAATTTTGCGGCGCCTGAGCCGACAGACTCACCGTGAGTTTTTTGCCGCTGTCGTTCTTGATGCCGAGTTGATATTCGAAACTTGATTTGGATGTACCGCGCAAATCCGGAAGCTGCGGCGTCAGCGTGAGCTTGGCCGGGAGGTCCTTCGCCAGCGTCACGTTGATCGGCAATTGCAAATTCGTGGCGTTGCCTTGCGCCGCGACGGTAATGGTTTGCGTCCCCATCGCCGCGTTTTTCGGCACGTCGAGCCGCAACGAAAGCGAAACGCTGGAATTCGCCGCCGGCATAGCGGCCGCTACCGGCTGGCCACCGCCGAGCAGGGTCGCCGTCCAACCGGTGGGCACTCCGGTGACGGAGAGCCCCAGGCGTTCCGGCGTCATGTCATAGTTCTGCAATCTGAGACTGATCGTCGAGGTTTCGCCGGGACGCAGCGTCACTGCAGGGTAGTCGCTCATGAGAAAGATGCCCTTGACGTCTTTGGGGGCGTCTTCGGCCATAGCGCTCGAACTAAAGGCGTTCGAACTAAAGGCCCTCAAACCGAAGGTGTTCGTCAGCGGCCCTATCAAAACAGCAAATGCCGCCGCAACGGCGACGATGAACCCAGATCGCATTGGCATGGCTCCCGTGCAGGCAATTGGATCAGTGCCCTCCCCCATCTCGCTCCGAAGAGCTCGGGCGGGGAACGGGCATTCTCGGCGCAATCGTGACAAAATCATGCAGACGCTGGTCTATTTGACAAGCTCCGACGAAGAAGTCCTGCGGTAGAGAGACGCAGCTAACGGAAGCCAAAGTCAATGCCCCGCCCGAGAGAGATTAGCGCCGGGATTCTGGCGTTCCGGCGCCAAAAGGAGCTTGAAGTCCTCCTCGCCCACCCGGGAGGGCCCTTCTGGTCAAAGAAGGATGCTGGGGCGTGGACGATTCCTAAGGGCTTGATTGAGGCCGGAGACGATGTTGCCGCCGAAGCCCGACGTGAGTTCACCGAAGAAACCGGTCTTCTCGCCAAAGAAGCCATGCTTGAGCTTTCGCCGGTCCGGCAAAAAAGCGGCAAGTTAGTCCACGCATTTGCGCTAGAAGCGGACTTCGATCTCAGTCAGTTCGCCAGCAATACATTTGAATTGGAGTGGCCGCCGAGATCCGGACGACGACAAAGTTTTCCAGAGATCGATCGCATTGCCTATTTTACGCTTCCCGTCGCCAAGCTGAAGATCATCGCATATCAGCTGCCGCTGTTATCTGAGCTGGAGAAGCGTGTGTAGCTTCGATATCCAAACCAAATGCGCAATACTTGCTCGCTCGCGCAGCACTGCTCACTCGCGCAGCACTTGCGGCCAATCGACCTCATCTTCCGGCAGCACCCAGGACTCACGACGCGCGGCGTCACGCCATTCATTCCAGGCCGGCACCGCCATCATGGGCGCGCATATAGGCGCGGGCCGTTGCGCTGACCTCGGCTGCGTAGGTGTGAAACCGCCATACGACCGGCGCAAACATCGCGTCGGCGGCGCCGAATTGGCCAAAGAGGAATGCACCATCAGCGCCGTACTTGGCGCGGCATTCGCTCCAAATGGCATCGATACGCGCAACGTCCTTTGCGGCGCCAGCGTCAAGTGCGCGGAATTTCACGGGCCGCATCACATTCATCGGCAGGTGACGCCGCAACGGCACGAATCCGGCGTGCATCTCGGATGCCACGGCGCGAGCGCGCGCCCGTGCTGCTACATCCTCTGGCCATAATCCGGCGGTTGGAAATTTTTCTGCAAGGTATTCCAGGATTGCCAGCGATTCCCAGACGCGCACATCCTCATCGATAAGCACCGGCACGCGTCCGGCGCCGCCCAACGCCGTCACGCGCGTTTTGAAATCGGGAGCATCGAGCGAAATCACCGTTTCGTCGAACGCAATGTCCGCTACTTTCATCGCGATCCACGGCCGATACGACCAGGACGAATAGTTTTTGTTGCCGATGAAAAGATGGAGCGACATGGTTTTGCGAGCCGGACTGCGCGACGGCGCAACCTTCCATCAGACGGAGCAACGATGCAAGTCGATCAAAAAGTGATCAGACCAAAGAAACGATCAGACCAAACCGGTGACCACTGCGAGAAAAGAGACAAACAGCACGGCGGCTAAGGTGAACACCACCGTGAGAGCCATCTCGCCCCATTCATTGATCGCCGGTTCGATTTCAACTGTGCTTTGCGCTGGCTCGGCAGAAACCGCGGCAGGCGTGTCGCTCAACATAAAAAACGACATAGCAAAGAGCCTTTTCCGGAAAACACACAATGCTGGATATTGGGCACCAGCCATGAGGGATTGGTAAAAAGCGTCGGGTGCTAGCCGACGCCGCTGCGAGCAAGCCAGGCCGCCAACTTCGTTATTCAAGGCCTGGCCGAGCGCTTCCGGACGACTGCGATTGGTTCGAAAGGGTGTCTAAGGCGCGGGGAACAGGACCGAGCTCTTGCCCGTCAACCTATATGCTGCGAGTCCCACCCATTCATGAGCAGCATAATCGGTCATCGTCAGACCCTCGGACAATGACCCAAACAGCCGCGACGCGTCACGTGGACCGCTCGTGCGCCAATTGACCGGATAGGCCTCGACTGGAAAACCGGCGGCGCGAAAGGCTGCGATCGCACGCGGCATGTGCGACGCCGAGGTTACCAACAGCCAGCGTTCGCCCGGCTTCGGATCGGCAAGCAAGCGCGAAAACACCGCATTTTCTACCGTGTTGCGCGACTGCTCTTCGGCTGTGATGCGATCATGCGCGACGCCGAGTGCCTCGAACTCCTTCACGGCGAGCGGCGCTTCGAGCGGCTCATTCGGGTCCAACGAACTCGTCCCGCCGGTGAATATGATGCGCGCGCTCGGATAGCGGTGCGCCAGTTCGGCGGCAACTGTAATGCGCTCGGCTGCCCCATTCAGCGCGACGACACCATGCGCCAACGAGACCTCGGGTGAAATTGCCCCACCCAGGACGACGATACCGGTCGGCGCCCCACGCGAGGCGTCCCAAAGCGGGAAACGCTGCTCAAGCGGCAGTAGCAGGATGCGTCCAAGCGGTGAAAAGCCGACCAGCGCAGTCAGCACGAGGGAGGTGACGATCATCCAACTGCCGAGCTGTCGAAAACGCGTAAACAACATAACCAGGCCCGCCAATCCGATCGCTATGATCAGATTTGAGGGCACGACAAAATAGCCAAGCGTTTTTGAAAGAAAAAAGAACACTTACTGCTCCGGTTTCGCGCTCTCAAACAAAATGATCGTCTGTCGCAGACATCCGCGAAGCAGACATCCGCGAAGTAGACATGCGCGAAGCAGACATGCGCGAAGCAGACATGCGCGAAGCAGACATGCGCGAAGCAGACATGCGCGAAGCAGACATGCGCGAAGCAGGCATGCCGAAGATGCTCCGCTTATCCGCGCGTCTTGCGCCAGGCCGCATAGCGTGCTTTGGCGTCCTCGTTCGGCGGATAAAGGCCCGGCAGTTTCACCCCCTTCTCTACCTCACCGAATACCCAGCTTTCATAAAGTTCATGTTCGGCGCCCTCATGCGCGACGAATTCAAGCAAATTCTGCGGAATGACCACCGCGCCATCGTCGTCCAACACAATCACGTCTCCGGGAAAAACGGCGCAGCCACCGCAACCGATCGGCTGTTGCCAACCGACGAAGGTCAGCCCATTGACGGATGCAGGTGCAGCGACGCCCGCACACCAAACCGAGAGGCCGCTCGCCAATACGCCGGTCAGATCACGCATTACGCCATCGGTGACCAGAGCCGCGACGCTGCGCTTCTTCATACGCGCGCAGAGAATGTCGCCAAAGATGCCGGCGCTCGGCACGCCCATGGCATCAGCGACCGCGATCACACCTTCCGGCATGTCTTCGATTGCCGCTCGCGTCGAGATCGGGCTCGCCCAGCTTTCCGGCGTCGCCAGATCTTCCCGCACCGGCACAAAGCGCAGTGTGAACGCCGGCCCAATGATCCGCTCGCCACCGGGTACGAGCGGTTTCGGCCCATTCATCCAGCAACGGCGAATTCCTTTCTTCAACAGCACCGTGGTGATGGTGGCGGTCGTCACCTTACGCAGAATGTCAAACAAAGCAGCACTCATGTTAGTCCCCTATCACGCTTATGCCGGCATAATACCTAGGCGTTCGTCGCGGCGGCGCAGCCACGCCACGAGCGGGATCGACAGCAGCACCATCCAAGCCTTCCCGACGACTTGCCCGGCCAAAAAATCAAGCGAGCCGAAAGCGAGCCATAAGAACACAATTGAGTCGACCACCAAGCCGGCGCAGCTTGAAGCGATGACGGCCGCCACTAACCGCCGCCGCGCCAACGGCGTATAAACCGCAAGGTCGGCCAATTCGGAGAGCAGAAAGGCGCTCGCCGATGCGAGCACCAATGTGGCGGGGGCGTACAGCGCCGATAGGCCGCTGCCGACGAGAACCGCCAATGCCGATATCGCAGTACCCAGTCGGCGCTGCACCAAGTCGCGCAAGACCAATGCGATCCCGACCATTGTTACGCCTGAAGGAGCCATCAAGCCCGGAGCGACCGGCACGAGACAGGGTCCCTGCGGCACGCAGGTGGTCCCCACATGCCCGATCAGCCAGTTTGCCGCGGGAATTGTGAGTGCGAAAAGCGCCAGAAGCAAAACGCCTTCCCGTGTGCGCTGGCGCTCCGGATTCATGATGCTGCCTTCCATTTTGCATAACCGGACGCGCGCAAACGGCACGCCGGGCATTCGCCACAGCCAAAACCCCAATCGTGACGATGCCCGCGGTCTCCGAGATAGCAGGTGTGAGTCTCGGCGAGAAGAATGTCGATCAGGGCAGCGCCGCCAATCTGGTGGGCGAGCGCGAAAGTCGCCGCCTTATCGATCCACATCAGCGGCGTATGGATGACGAAGCGCCGATCGGTACCGAGCGTCAAAGCGAGCTGCATCGCTTTGACTGTATCGTCGCGGCAATCCGGATAGCCGGAGAAATCGGTTTCACACATACCGGCTACGAGATGATGGATGTTGCGCCGGTACGCGACCGCGCCGGTGAAAGCGAAGAACACCAGATTACGTCCGGGCACGAAGGTTGTCGGCAGGCCCGATTTGTTGATCTCGATCTCGGCCTCACGGGTGAGCGCTGTGTCTGAAATCTCGGCTAGCGCATCGAGGCGCACGATGTGGTCGTCGCCGAGCCGCGTGCGCCATTCTTGCGACCGCGCCGCCAGAGCCGATCGAATGCGCGGCCGGACCTCGAGTTCGACGGCGTGGCGCTGGCCGTAGGCAAAACCGATTGTCTCCACCCGGGCAAATCGCTCAAGCGCCCAAGCAAGACAAACGGTCGAATCCTGCCCTCCCGAAAATAGGACGAGCGCGCTGTCCAACAAATCCACTGCGCCTATCCCTTAAGCCAGACGCCGATCCGCTCGACAGCTTCACGCATCTCATCACTCGAGCCGGCATAACACAGTCGCAGGAAGTTTCTGCCGTGGATCGGATCGAAATCAACGCCCGGCGTTGCCGCTACGCCGGCCTCTTCGAGCATACGCGTGGCGAACTCAAAGCTATCGCCCGAGAAGCGCGATATGTCGGCATAGAGGTAAAATGCGCCGTCGACCGGCAGGAAGGTATCGAGGCCCGCCCGCGGTAATCCCTCCAGCAGGATGCGCCGATTTTCTTCGTAGCCGTGCTTTATGTTTTCCAGTTCGTCACGTCCATCGAACGCCGCTTGGGCGGCGATCTGCGAAAGCGTTGGAACTGATATGGCGAAGTTCTGCTGCAGGCGCTCAACGGCCCGAAGCAGCGATTGCGGGACGACCATCCAACCGATCCGCCAACCCGTCATGCAGAAATACTTGGAAAAGGAATTGATGACGATGGCATTTGTCGACAACGGGACTGCGCTCCGCGCCGCGAAAGCGTAATCGAGACCGTGAT
This sequence comes from Xanthobacteraceae bacterium, assembly GCA_049650505.1. Taxonomy (GTDB): domain Bacteria; phylum Pseudomonadota; class Alphaproteobacteria; order Rhizobiales; family Xanthobacteraceae; genus BOG-931. The sequence goes on along the minus strand of JBASAH010000302.1, from coordinate 473 downwards.
AGATCTCGTCTGAGATCACGATAATTCCCGCATCCTCGGCAAAGCGGATCAGATCGGCAAGCGCCGCCGCCGTCATCATGGTCCCGGTCGGATTGGCCGGTGAGCCAACCACAACGCCCTTGAGCGAGCGGGTGCGATGGTGCGCCATTAACATTTCCCCGGTCATCGCCCAGCGCGTGGCTACATTGGTTTCGATCAGGACCGGCTCACATCCGAGCGCACTGAGGATGTGGCGATAGGGCGGATAACCCGGGATCGACACGGCGACACGGTCACCGGGCTCGAAGGCGGCGAGAAATGCCAGCATGAAGCCCGCGGATGAGCCGGTCGTTACAACGACGCGCTCGGCATCGAGCGCGATGTCATGCCACTGCGAATAGGCCTGTGCGATACGCCGCCGCAACGATGGCGTGCCGAGGGCCTCAGTATAGCCGTGCGGACCCTCCGCGAGGGCGGCACGCACGGCCGCAATT
>JBASAH010000301.1:0-5159 GCA_049650505.1 Xanthobacteraceae bacterium | reverse complement strand
CTGGCACGTTCGGTGCGCTCGGCCGCAAGCCGGCCGAGGTGCTGCGCAATCTCTAAGCCCTCCCAGACCTAGCCACTACTGCATGCTGCACCGCATCCGGGAAAAGGCACGTTAGAGCCATGAAAAGGGCGATGAAACCACATGAAAAACTTGTAACCAGCCGCAAAATATGGCCGCCCGCCCATCTGGCGCGGACTGCCCTTTGGCATTAGATTCCTGCCACACCAATTCCGGCTTTCGCCGGATACAGCCCCGGCCTGAGCGCCGGGACAAAACAGGGGTTATTCCATGTCCGACTTTGATCGGAATTACGCGGCCGCCCGGACCGGCTATCGCACGGACCAGGTCGCAATCGATGCAGGCCTGCGCGCCTACATGATCCGCGTCTACAATTACATGACCGCGGGCGTAGCGCTGACGGGACTGGTTGCGTGGCTGACCTTCTCGGCCGCGGTGGTGCAGACCGGCACCGGCCTGCAACTGACCGCCTTCGGTCAGGCGGTATTCCAGGGTCCGCTGATGTGGGTCCTGGTCCTGGCGCCACTTGGGCTTGTTTTCGCTATCAGCTTCGGCATCAACCGGATGCAGCCGGCAACAGCGCTCATGCTGTTTTTCGTCTATGCCGGCTTGCTCGGGCTGTCGCTGGCATCGATCTTCCTGATCTACACCGGCACATCGATCACGCGGGTGTTCTTCATCTCGGCCGCAACATTCGGCGCGCTGAGCCTGTGGGGCTACACCACCAAGCGCGATCTCTCCGGCGTCGGCTCGTTCATGTTCATGGGCCTGATCGGCATCATCATCGCCAGCCTGGTCAACATTTTCCTGCGCTCCAGCGGCCTCGATTGGGCCATTTCAGTAATCGGCGTGGTCGTGTTCGCCGGACTGACTGGCTGGGACACACAGCGCATCAAGGAAATGTACGATCCGATGGATGACGGCACGATCGGCGGCCGCAAGGCGGTCATGGGAGCGTTGTCGCTCTATCTCGACTTCATCAACTTGTTCCTGATGCTGCTGCGGTTGATGGGCGACCGCCGCTAACGGAAAGCGCGTCGCGATCTACAAAACGCCCCGGAGCGATCCGGGGCGTTTTCTTTTCAGCATATTTCGCGTCGATTTCTTTTCTGGCAATTTTGTTTTCCGATGCAGATGATCATCATTCGCCCGGCCGCGCCTGCCGACATCGCCGCCATTACCGGCATTTACGCCGACGCCGTTGTTAACGGCACCGCATCTTTTGAGATCGAGCCGCCGGACCAAGCGGAAATGACACGCCGCCAAGCGGCGCTGCTCAACAACGGCTATCCCTATTTGACGGCCGAGATCGAAGGCGTGGTCGCCGGCTACGCCTATGCCGGTCCATACCGCAGCCGGCCGGCTTACAAATGGAGCGTCGAAGATTCGATTTATGTGGCGCCACAGATGCATCGCAAAGGGATCGGCGGCTTATTGCTGAGGATGCTCGTCACCGAAAGCGAGCATCGCGGCTTTCGGCAGATGATCGCGGTGATCGGCGATTCCGCGCAAATCGGCTCGATCGCCGTGCATGAGCGCGCCGGCTTCAGCCATATCGGCACGCTGCGCTCGGTCGGCTTCAAGCACGGCAAATGGCTCGACACCGTGCTGATGCAGCGCACGCTAGGCAAGGGCGACACGACTAAGCCGTGAAGCGCAACCGGGATCTTTACACACTGCGTTTGAAGCGATCCCGGATCTGCGGTGCACCACTCGCGCGCTGCACCGCGTCCGGGAAATGAATTTCTATCCCACCACAATGCGCAATGAGCGGTCGAGCGCGCCAAGCACACGATCGAGTTCCTGGCCGCGCCGCAGGATATGCCCGGTCGCCGAGATGACGCTGTAGGCGCCCTGACGCCGCCCAAGCCTGGGGTTCTTCTCGATGCGATAGATCGGCACCTCGCAGGCGCGACGGAACACCGAGAAAACCGCGCGATCTTTGAGAAAATCGATGGCGTAATCGCGCCACTCGCCGGCAGCGACTTTGCGGCCATAGAGCCGCAGGAGCCGATCTAGCTCGCGCCGGCTGAAGGTCACTTCACTGGCGGGGACGTGCGCACGATGCTCGTCCCCGCGCCACGCGCTTGGATCGGTATCGCCGAAATCCATACGGCGCCTCCTGTGTGTCGAGCCCGCCTCGCGGACCCCTGTCATTGGAGCTTCATGATCGCGCTGGAACGCCCTTGCGGCAAGCCCCACTTGTGCGGCAACTTTTCAACGCGAATTGCCGATTCGATCGCGTGACCGGGTCGATTGCCGGTGAAGATCAGGCGTCAGAGGTCTTCGGCCGAAACGCTGCAACGAACCGCCGCGTGGCTGCGCGCTGTTGGGTGCGTCAATTTGAACGGCCGCATCACGGCTTCGTTAGAACTCATCATAATCCAGCCAAACTTCGGTCAAGCACGCGCCAAGCTACGCTGCCAAACACTTACCTGTTGCCTCAGGGCCCGGTTCGGATCGTGTTCCGGATTCCTCAGCCCCCCAGCCCCCCGGGGCGCGGGCGGACCGGGCCACAGTTTTTGTGTGCCTTTGCGTTTGTTCCCCCTTCCTTAAGGCCGGCAGTTCGCCGGCCTTTTGTTTTTTTGAAAAGGCCGATGGCAGGAAGTCGGGGCTCAAACGAAGCCGATCGAAGGTCCGACATTGCTGTCGGAATCCGAACGTTGTCGCAGGTCCGATTTCGAAATGGCAGTAGATTACGCCGCTGAGATCCGATCTCAGTTCAGCGGCGTATAGGCGGCGCCGAGAATAATGCCCGGCTTGTCGCGGCTGCCTTCCTGCACCATGACCGCGGCGGCGTCGATACCCTCCGCCTTGATCTGCGCGAGCGGCACGCTCCAGGTGGACTGCTCGCCGGTCAAATTGCCGAGCTTGAGCCACTTACGCACCACGTTGTGGTAGGTGATTGTACGCCCGCGGTTCTCGCCGCGGCCGATGACGACAGGGACCGCTTTGGTGAGCGAGCACAGCCAGACCTCCGCGGAAATCTGTGCCATGTCCGCCGAAGACAATTTGACGTTCAGTGCACCGTCGCCAACCGACAGCAAGATCGGCAGCGACATCACTCCGGATTTATGGTCGGTCTGCGTGATGGCGCGCTCGATCGATCCCTGATCGCTGCCGAGCGCATCGGCCGCGCCGTTCACGACGATTTGCGGCGTATAAACCTGACCATCGCCGCGCACACGCGCATAGGCACGCTGGCGCGCCGAATGCGCGGGATTAGCGAGCGTATCTCGCCAGCCGAGATAATCCCAGTAATCGATAGGAACGCTCAACGCGATGAGCGACGGATCGTTGGCCAACTGACCGACCAGTCGGTCGGCCGGAGGACAGGAGGAACAGCCTTGGCTGGTGAACAGTTCGAGAACCGCGCGCGGCTCGGCGGCATTTGCGCCTGCAAAACTTGCGATCACAAAGCCCGCGATGAGGAGTGCCGGCGCAATGCGGCGATCTGCCATTACAACCTCCGCCTCACGGCGTTCGCTAAGGTTTTCGATGACCGGCGTTTGTAGCGCCCGCTCGCCTCACCCGCCACTCACTTCACGGTGAGGCAGAACTGGCAAATCCGAAGCAGCAAGCGGGAGTACAAAGGTTTGGCGCGGCTTCGCGCAGGTGGGAAACCGGTCCCCACGTTTCGAGATCATGCTTTAAGCGGCCAGCCGTCGCAGCACGTACTGCAAGATGCCGCCGTTACGGAAATAATCGAGCTCGTCCGCGGTATCGATCCGACAGACAAGCGGCACCCGTTTAAGCCCGCCGTCGGCGGCAACGATTTCCGCTTGCAGGCGCTGATGCGGCTTGAGATCGCCATGCAGGCCGCGAATGGTGACCTGCTCGTCGCCCTTCAATCCCAGCGTCTGCCACGACGTGCCCTCCTCGAATACCAAAGGGACCACGCCCATGCCGACCAGATTCGAGCGATGAATGCGTTCGAATGACTGCGCGATTACCGCGCGAATGCCCAGCAGGACCGTGCCCTTGGCCGCCCAATCGCGCGACGAGCCGGTGCCGTATTCCTTGCCGGCGAAGACCACAAGCGGCACGTGCGCGGATTTGTAGCGCATTGCTGCATCGTACATGGTCATGCGCTGACGCGACGGATAATGAATCGTATAGCCGCCCTCAACCCCAGGCACCATCTGGTTCTTGATGCGGATATTGGCAAACGTGCCGCGCATCATGACTTGGTGATTGCCGCGGCGTGTACCGTACTGATTGAAGTCGCGTGGCCGCACCTGATGATCGCGGAGATATTCGCCGGCCGGGCTTTCTTCCTTGATCGATCCGGCCGGTGAAATGTGGTCGGTCGTGATCGAATCGAGAAACAGGCCAAGAACGCGCGCGTCGACAATGTCCTCGATCGCTTGGCCACGTTTCTGCATGCCTTCGAAATACGGCGGGTTCTGTACATAGGTCGAGCGGTCGTCCCATTTGTAGGTCAGGCCGCCCTTAACGGCGATCTTGCGCCAATTCGCGTCGCCCTTGAACACGTCGGCATATTTGCGCGTGAACATTTGCTTGTTGATGCTTTTGCCCATCACTGTCGCAATCTCGCGGCTCGATGGCCAGAGATCGCGCAGATAGACCTTGCGGCCGTTCTTGTCGGTGCCGAGCGGCGCCCTGGCAACATCGACCAGCATCGAGCCGGCCAGCGCATAGGCGACGACCAGCGGCGGCGAGGCCAGATAATTGGCCCGCACATCTGCATTCACGCGACCCTCGAAATTGCGATTGCCGGACAGCACCGCCGCCGCGACGAGGTCATTCTTGTTGATTGCCTCGGAAATCTCCTCGGGCAGCGGACCTGAATTACCGATGCAGGTGGTGCAACCGAAACCCACCAGATTGAAACCCAGCGCGTCGAGCGATTTCTGCAGGCCCGACTTCTCGTAATACTCCGCCACCACTTGCGAGCCGGGCGCCAGTGAGGTTTTGACCCACGGCTTTACGGTGAGACCTTTGTCCACGGCCTTCTTAGCCAGCAAGCCGGCCGCGATCATCACGCTCGGATTGGAGGTGTTGGTGCAGGAGGTGATCGCCGCGATCACAACGTCGCCATGGCCGAGCGTGTGGCCGCGGGCTTCGACCGGAGCGCGCTTGTCGATCTCGCCGGCCTTGTTGAATTCCCGGTCCATGGC
>JBASAH010000300.1:0-3163 GCA_049650505.1 Xanthobacteraceae bacterium | reverse complement strand
GAGGGCAGCTGGTTGACGCGCGCGCCGGTGCACCCGCGGGCCGCCCCGACGATAGACCGAGCCGATGAATTTTGCCGATCACCGCGTTGCGTGTGACGCCGATCTCGGCGGCGATTTCGCTGCAGGTCATGCCTGCGGCGACGCAGCTGCGCAGCTGTTCGATGCGCTGCGCGGTCCAGGTCGAACTGGGTATTGCGATGCTTTTCGGAGTGGGCGCGATCGGCGCAGGCGTGATCGGTGCGGTCGCGGTAATCGCGGTGACTGGAAGATGGGTCGATGGAATAGGAGGTGATGGAGCGATCGATGCAAGATTCGATGAAAGGGTCATGGATGGCCTCGCTGTTGCCGCGGCCGTACTGGGCCGCCGACAGGGCAATGGCCGCGCACAACCGGCAACCGCGAGACGACGACAAAACCTCGAAGCGAAAATCGGTGCGGGCGCTAGAGCATGATCCGGAAAGATGAGCCCCGTTTTCCAAGGATCACGCTCACAAAGCTTCGCCGTTCACCGAGCCGCATCCCGCCTCAAGGATCGCTAAGCCCGCTGTTGGAGTGACGCCCGTACGCCGCACAAAAATCGGGGCCGCTTCTAGATTGTTGAGCGAGAGCCCTCGCCGAATCGAAACGTTGCACGATTCGACTCGCCTGCCAAGAGTTAAAATGCCATTATAATCGAATTATAATTCTGAGGCGTTTGAACCATGGCGCGACCGGAAAACCGATCCGAGGCACGGGCATTGAGCCTGACTTTGCCGATCGAGACGTTCAATTACCTGGCTCTGTTGGCAACCCTCGGCAAGCTTGGCCGCACCGAGAACGAAGTCGCGACCCACATCCTGGTGCGCGAAGTTTACGTGATGCACGCGCAGCGCTTCCATGAGACGCGCATCCCGCCGCCGAGCGAGGAGTGAGGCCTAACGTTCGATCACGTGGCGCCGCAGGCAACTTGGGTTTTCCGCTAGTCCCCGCGTAAGCGGGAACCCAGGTTTTGAGTTTTGGCTGGATGCCCGCATTCGCGGGAATGAGCGGAAGTGATTTCAAGCGGCCAGCAGCGTTAGAAATAGCCGCCGGAGGCCACCACCCGCTCGCCGGTGAGCCAGCCGGAATCGTCGGAGGCGAGAAATACCGCGACCCGCGCGATGTCGTCTGGCTGGCCGAGGCGCCCGAGCGCGGTCTTGGAAATCATGGATTTCTCAAAGTCGCTGCCGATGACGCCGGCGGTGTGCGTCCCTTCGGTCTCAACGCCGCCCGGCGCGATGACATTGACGCGGATCTTGCGCGGCCCTAATTCGGCGGCGAGCACGCGCGAGAGCGTATCGACCGCGCCCTTGGTCGCCGAATAGACCGATGCCGTCGGCGTTGCCGTCTCGCTCGCGACCGAGCTGATATTGATCACGCTGCCGCCGTTGGGGCCGAAATGCTTCGCGGCTTCCTTGGTCGTAAGCAGGGTGCCGAGCACATTGGTGTTGAAGTGACGATGGAAGTCGTCCTCGGTGATCTCCTCGAGCGGCTGGAATTGATAGATGCCGGCGTTGTTGACCAGAATGTCGATCCGATCGAACGTCTTCTTTGCCTCCTCGAACAGACGGCGCACATCTGCCGGCTTGGCGACGTCGGCTTTCACCGCAAAGGCCTTGCCGCCTTTGGCCGTGATCGCGGCCACAACGCTGTCCGCGCCCTTCTGGTCGGACGCATAATTCACCACCACCGCGGCGCCTGCCGCCGCCAAGGCCTTGGCGGTCGCGGCGCCGATGCCTTTGGAGGCGCCGGTGACCACCGCGACTTTTCCTTTGAGATCGCTCATCGTTTTCTTTCTCCCTGCGGATTGCTCTTTGACGACGGTTCGATAATAATTCGATCATCATCGAACTGTATGATGAGTGTCGAACTATGGTGCCGCGGGACGATCCGCAAGGGGGAGGGCAACTCTCTGGCAGGGCTCAGATTTTGCCGAGCCGGCCGAGATAAGCGCGCAGCACCGGCCGGCGCAGGCTTAGATTAGCGCATCGCCCGTCGCGGACTATATCGATCAGGCCTGCGCCCTCGAGTTCCTTGAGATGATGCGACATTGTCGCCGGGCTGATGTTCTGCGACTTGAGCAGCGCAGCGCAGGGCGTCGGCTTATCTTGGCTGCCGATGGCCTTGAGAATGTCGAAGCGGCGCGGTTCGGCCAGCGCCCGCGCGATGCGCGCAAAATCGCGCTCGCTCAGGCGATGGTCAGTTTTCGCGCCGGCGTTCTTTGCGGCTTTGGCCATGGTGGGAACGTAATGTGTTCGGCAGCGATGTCCAAGTCGCTGCCAATTCGTTAATTCGTCGTTGCCGGGCATAGCCGTCCGACATGCTGACGCGCGACGTACGGTGAGTTCGATCCTCCGCTCGTCCCCGCGAAGGCGGGGACCCAGGATATTATGTGAAGTGAAGCTGGATTCCCGCGTTCCCGGGAATGAGCGGAGCAAATATTTTCTGCTTCGCGTTCAGGCGGACGGCAGCAGCAAATCTTCCTCGGCGAGCAGTTCGCGCATGTCGCCGAATGCCTCGATGGCGTCTTCCTCGTTCGCCACCGATTTGAGGCGATGCCACAGCTCGCGCCATGGCTCCGGCCGGCCCAAGCGCATTGCTTCGTCGACATAGGCGCGCGCCTGCGACAGGCTGGTAAGCCGGCGCGGCTTCGGCGTGTCCTTGATGACGATTGGCGGAACGACTGGAAAGTCTTGCATGAGGAACACGCTAGCACGCCGCGATGGGCGCTCGCTCTTTACTTCGTCATTGCCAGGCTTGACCCGGCAATCCATGCCGCCGGCGCTTCGTTTACTTCACGCCGAGCAGTTCGACATCGAACATCAGCGTGGCGTTGGGCGGAATGACACCGCCGGCGCCGCGTGCGCCATAGCCGAGTGCGGGCGGAATAATCAGCGTCCGCTTGCCGCCGACTTTCATGGTAGCGACGCCTTCGTCCCAGCCGGCAATCACCTGATGCTGGCCGATTGGAAATGAGAACGGCTGATTGCGATCGAGCGAACTGTCGAACTTGGCGCCCTTCTTGTCGTTCTCATAGAGCCAGCCGGTGTAATGCATCATGCAAGTCTGGCCCGGCTTCGGTGCGGGACCGGTGCCGACTTTAATGTCGATGATTTTCAGGCCGGAGGGTGTGGTCGTCACCGGT
>JBASAH010000299.1:0-4299 GCA_049650505.1 Xanthobacteraceae bacterium | reverse complement strand
TGTATTGCAACCGGCGCGCCTCGCCGCGGCGCGTCAAGGAGACGAGTAGGCGGCCGGCGGCACCTTGCGCGGTGCTGATGCCAGGCACAACCTCCACTGCAATTCCGGCCGCGCGACAGGCCGCAATCTCCTCGTCGGCGCGGCCAAAAATCATCGGATCGCCGCCCTTGAGCCGCACCACGACGCGGCCGGCCTTGGCGAGCGAGACCATGAGCGCGTTGATCTCATCTTGACGGCATGACGGCGCACGGCCGGTTTTGCCGACCAGCATCTTCTTGGCCTCGCGTCGCGCGAAGTCGAGGATGTCGGTGGAGACCAGATCGTCGAACAAGATCACGTCCGCCGATTGCAGCGCGCGTACTGCGCGTAGCGTCAATAATTCGGGGTCGCCCGGTCCGGCGCCGACCAGGGTGACGGACCCCGCCTGGCGCGGATTAGACACAAGAAGCGTATCGAGTTCCGCTTCGTTGGGCGTCCGATTGGGCGCAGCCAGTGCGCGGGCGGCGAACCGCTCCCAAAACGTACGGCGGGCGCGGAACGGCAAAGCGAGCCTGCGCAGGCGCGGCCGCCATGCCAGCGCGGCTGTCGCCCAGTGCGCGAAACCCTGTGGGATCAGCGCTTCGATCTTGGCGCGGATTGCCTGGCCGAAAACCGGCGCCGCTCCCTCCGTAGAAATCCCAATAACAAGCGGCGAGCGATTAACGATCGCGCCGAATGAAAAATCGCAGAAGGCCGGCCGGTCGATGACATTGACCGGCACGCCGGCGCTGCGCGCAGCGGCGGCGAATTCCGCAGCCGCTCTGTCATCGGCGCAATCGGCGACGGCAATGGCAGCGCCACGCAAATCGCTTGCCGACAAACTGCGGCGATGGAGACTAACGGCGCCATCCGGCGGTGTGATTGCCAGCGCGAGTAGGGGGTCGCCGGGTATGGCTGCAAAGACGTCGACCCGCGCGCCGGCGGCCGAAAGCAACTCGACTTTCCAGGCGGCGGCGTCGCTGCCGCCAGCCACGACGGCACGCTTACCTTTGAGGTTAAAAAAAGCAGGCAGCCGCGCCAGTGGGGCGATCGCTGTTCGAACGGTTTCAGGTGCCCGGGTCATGATGGCTCGCCCCGAGAGATAGAATGACCTTTCACCGTTGGCAATTTAGCATGCATAATTTGGAATAATCTACTCGTAATAGTCATAGCAAAGGAAGGAATTCCACAAAACGCGTTCTGCGGCCGCATGGCTACACCTCGCTTCTACTGGCAACCATGACCATTCAAGAGGCGTGCCAGAAGGGGCCTATGCCAATCGGATCGCCATCAAATTGAGCAAAAAAATTTGGCGAACGGCACAGTTCGAATTTCACGGGTTAAGCGCAAACAGACGAGGAGCGCGAACAGTCCAACCACGGCCACGCATCCCATTGCTGCGCCGAACCAGTAGAAGATGGGCTCAGATGCGCGCTTAACGTCCCTACCGCGAAGGTGGATTTTTCCACTTCGCAGACCTTGAATGAGACCCAGGGCAATACCGCGCATTAGGGCAAATATTGCCAAAAACCGCAGCGTATTGAACATCTTAACTCAAATCACGGGGCCGCCGTTTTTCGAGTAGCTCCGTGACGGTTTAGAAACTGGCGGGCGCCCGGCGGGGTTTCCGCCGAGCGCCCTTATACTCACGTCAGCCGGCCTATAAGCCGGGTTCTGGATGGCACGCGAACGCGTTCGCGTACGTGACGGCCATTCCTCTGGGACGCCAGTTGCCTGGCGCCTCAAGCAACCTACCCGGACGGCCGGATCCGGACACAATCCCGAAGCGCGTGCTTACGCACCGCTTCGCGCCGTCCCTATTCGGTCTTGCTCCCGGTGGGGTTTACCGTGCCGCCGACGTTGCCGCCGACGCGGTGCGCTCTTACCGCACCATTTCACCCTTACCGCAGTAAACGCAAACAACCGCGGCGGTATGTTTTCTGTGGCACTGTCCCTGGTTCGCACCCGCCGGATGTTATCCGGCACCGTTTGTCCGCGGAGCCCGGACTTTCCTCTCCGGCAACTTTTCGGTTTCGCCGGAGCGGCCGTCCGACCGACTGACAGCAACAGGGATGGGGATGTCGCGCTTGCCCGTCAAGTAGCGGGAGCCAACAACACGCCGCAACGTTAAGAATCAGGGTGCGGCGCGCAGCATCGCGGTTCGAGCGCGAGCGGCAATGGTCCGGGCGCGGCCGCGGCTGGCAAGCAGTTCCTGCAATGTACTGAGTGTCGATGGGTCGGCTATGCCGTCGACGCGTTCCGGACGGAAGTGGCGCTGAAAGGCGGTCACGACCTCGAACGTGGGCGAGTCGTATTCGCCGCTTGCTTCCAGCCCGTACCCGTACTCGCGGAGGGCTTTTTGCAGGGCGACCACCGGGTCACCGCGCGAGCCCGGAGCCAAGGCCTGGCCGAAATCCATGATTGGCGCCGGCTTTACCCAATGACCGACGCCCGATTCATAAAGCGTCCGCCAGGGAAACTTTTCGCCGGGGTCCTGCTTGCGCGCGGGCGCAATGTCGGAATGCGCCAACACCCGCACCGGCGCAATGGAGTTGCGGGTCTGGATGCTGCGACAGAGCGCAGTCACCGCGGCGATCTGACGTGTGGGAAAATCGGGGTAGCCGTGGTCGTGCCCTGGATTGGCGATCTCGATCCCAATCGAGCAAGAATTGATGTCGGTTTCCCCGGCCCATTCCGATTTACCAGCATGCCAGGCACGACGGCTTTCCGGGACCATTTGAACGATCCGGCCGTCCTCAAACACGAAATAATGCGCGGAGACATTGCTGCCGCGGGCGCGTAAAAGCTCAAGCGCGGACTGCGCATCCGGCATGCCGGTGTAATGCAGCACAATCATATCCGGCCGCCGGCCTTCGTTGCGCTCGCCGTGATTGGGCGAGGGCACGACTTCGGCGACAACGGAGGAATCCGGCGTAAACGCGGGACGCGACATCGAACGCGACGGGGGACGTGGCATTGGCAGGACTTTAGAAAATCACCGACAAGCGGCAAGGCGATTTGTAGGCGCCAGCATAGAAAACAACCGGAAAGCGACAGTTTGTTGTTTTCGGGTCACTTCGAGGAAGGCGGCGATCGGCTTCGAAGGATCGTATGGGGCGTAGGCAGCCACGACCGGTTTCAACTCTTCCTTAAGCTTACCACTCGCTAATCGGTAGCGGCCGAGCTGACGGACTCGGCTGGCGTCCCGTTGACGGCCATATTTGCCCATGATAGCCCATTTAATCCCATTGTGGCCTACGGTTACCGGCCTGTTGCGTTTCGGGCCGCGACCGCGCTGCGCAGGGCCGGAGCCGAGGCTGCAGGCCGGCGAGGGGCGAGATGGATCAGTTCGTGTCCCATTACATGCTCCGTCTCGATGCGAAAGGACGCGTTTCGGTGCCGGCATCATTCCGAGCGGTCTTGGCACGCGACGGCTTCGAGGGACTTTATTGCTATCCGGCGCTCGACCGGCCGGCGCTCGATGCCGGGGGCAATGCCTTACTCGCCGAGATTCAAGCGTTGATTGCAGGATATGCGCCCTATTCCGAACAGCGCGAGCAATTCGCCTTGTCGCTTTACGGCACGAGCGAGACGCTCAAGATCGACAGCGAAGGCCGCGTGGTGCTGACGGAGACGCTGAAAGCCCATACCGGCATAACCGACGCGGCGACCTTCGTCGGTCTCGGTCACAAATTTCGAATCTGGGAACCCAGCCGCTTTCGCGCGGAACTCGCGGAGGCCACCGAGAAGGTCCGCGCGTTCAAGCAGGAGCTGGGGACCCGGATGGTGGCGGTAAAACCGCTCGGAGCACGGGAATGACAGCGGGCAGCGGCAGCAATGCTGTCGCTGGCGGACCGGCCCGTCACATTCCCGTGCTCGCCCGCCTCGCCATCGACTGCCTCGCGGTAAAACCTGGCGGTCTTTACGTCGACGCGACTTTCGGCGGCGGCGGCTATACACGCGCGATCCTGCAAACAGCCGGTGTGCGCGTCATCGGGATCGACCGCGACCAAACCGCGGTCGCGCAAGGCGCGCCGCTGGTCGAGCAAGCGGCGGGCCGGCTTCAGCTCGTCGAAGATCGTTTTTCCAATCTGGACGCAATCCTGGAATCGATTCCAAACGGCGCCGATCGCGTCGACGGAATCGTATTGGACCTCGGTGTCTCCTCGATGCAGCTCGAGGAGGCGGTCCGCGGATTTTCGTTTCGGCTCGACGGACCGCTCGACATGCGCATGGGCAGTCGCGGGCCGAACGCCGCCGATGTCGTGGCGCGCGCCGAGG
>JBASAH010000298.1:0-5525 GCA_049650505.1 Xanthobacteraceae bacterium | reverse complement strand
CGGCATCCTCACCTTCATGCTCGGCGTACAGATGGTCACCGGCATCGTGCTGGCGATGCACTACGTCCCGCACGTCGATTACGCCTTCAATTCCGTCGAGCACATCATGCGGGACGTGAATTACGGCTGGTTGTTGCGCTACATCCACGCCAGCGGCGCCTCGTTCTTTTTCGTCGCCGTGTACATTCATATCGCGCGCGGCATGTATTACGGCTCCTACAAGGAGCCGCGCGAGGTGTTGTGGATTCTCGGCGTCATCCTGTTCCTGCTGATGGTGATTACCGGCTTCATGGGATATGTGTTGCCGTGGGGTCAGATGAGCTTCTGGGCAGCGACCGTCATCACCAATCTGTTCTCCGCCATCCCCGTGGTCGGTAGCTCGATCGTCACCTGGTTGTGGGGCGGCTTCGCTGTCGGTAATCCGACGCTCAATCGGTTTTACTCGCTGCACTACCTGTTGCCGTTCGTTATCGCCGGCGTCGTGGTGCTGCATATCTGGGCGCTGCACATGGTCGGGCAGAATAATCCGACCGGCGTCGAGCCGAAGGCCGACAAAGATGTCGTTGCGTTTACGCCTTACGCCACGGTGAAGGATGCATTCTTCATTGGCTTATTCTGCATCGTGTACGCCTGGTTCATCTTTTACATCCCGAACTATCTTGGCCATTCCGACAATTACATTCCGGCGAACCCTAGTCAGACGCCGACGCATATTGTGCCCGAATGGTATTACCTGCCGTTCTACGCAATTTTGCGCGGCATCCCGAACAAGCTTCTCGGCGTAACCGCGCTCGCCGCCTCAATCATCGTGCTGGCGTTTATGCCTTGGCTCGATACGTCGCGCGTGCGATCGGCAAATTACCGCCCGCTCTATCGGCAGTTTTTGTTCATTTTCTTCGCCGCAGTCATCGGGCTCGGTTATCTCGGCTCGCAGGAGCCAACCGGTGGTTATGTGATCGCTGCGCGTATTCTCACTATCTACTATTTCGCATTCTTCTTCGTGATCCTGCCGCTGTTGGGGCTGTTCGAGAGAACCAGGCCGTTGCCGAACTCGATTTCTGAATCGGTCTTGCGGCACGGTGTTCCGGCCGGAGCCTCGGCGCCATCGCCAGGCATGCACGCGTGAAGGGAGCCGCCGGCATGAAGCGTCGTCTCAGGCTCGCGCTTGCTTTGGCGCTCGCGGGCATGCTTTGCGATATCGGAACTGCCGCCTTCGCGCAGGAGGCCGATGCGCCGCCCCGCCTGCATTGGTCGTTCTCGGGTCCATTCGGTCTCTACGACCCGGCACAACTGCAGCGCGGTTTTAAGGTTTATCAGGAGGTCTGCTCTAGCTGTCACGCCATCAAGCTCCTTTCATTCCGCAATCTCGCCGAGCCGGGCGGTCCCGATTTCAGCGAAGCCCAAGCGGCAACGATTGCGGCAAGTTTCCAGGTGACCGACGGGCCAAACGATCAGGGCAAGATGTTCAAGCGGCCGGGCAAAATATCCGATTATTTTCCGCCGCCGTTTCCGAACGAGCAAAGCGCCCGCGCCGCGCTCGGCGGCAAGCTGCCGCCGGACATGTCTGATCTCGCCAAGGCGCGAGGCTACGAGTGGGGCTTTCCCCGGTTCATCTTTGACGCCTTCACGATGTACCAAGAGGACGGACCCGATTACATCCACGCCATCGTGATCGGCTACGAGAATGCTCCTGCCGGTTTCGTGCTGCCGCCTGGCGGGCAATACAACAAATATTTTCCGGGCCATGGCATTGGCATGCCGAAGCCGTTGAGCGACGGACAGGTTGAATATACCGACGGCACGGCGACAACGGTCGATCAATACGGCCGTGACGTCGCGGCCTTCTTAATGTGGGCTGCCGAACCGACGCTCGATGCGCGCAAGCGACTTGGCTTCCAGGTGATGGTGTTTCTAATCGTATTCACCGGGCTTCTCTATTTCACTAAGAAGCGAGTGTGGCATGCCATCCTACACGACCGCGATTTGGAGAAGCCGCGCGCGCCGACCGAGTACAAGAGCTGAGCGGCAGGCAACCAGCGATGACCAGCGTCGCGCTTGAAAACGACCTGAAGGCTGCGATTCGTACGATCCCGGACTATCCGAAGCCCGGGATCATGTTTCGAGACATCACCACACTATTAGGCAATGCGCGGGCATTTCGCCGCGCGGTAGACGAATTGGTGCAGCCATGGGCCGGCGGCAAGATCGACAAGGTTGCCGGCATCGAGGCGCGCGGCTTCATTTTGGGCGGCGCCGTCGCGCACCAAGTCTCATGTGGGTTCGTGCCGATCCGCAAGAAAGGCAAACTGCCCTTCAAGCGCGTTAGCGTGGGCTATTCGCTTGAATACGGCATCGATGAAATGGAAATGCACGAAGACGCGCTGGTCAAAGGCGAACGCGTTATCCTGGTCGACGATCTCATCGCAACGGGCGGCACTGCCGAAGCAGCAGTGAAACTTCTAAAGCAGCTCGGCGCCGACGTCCTGGCTGCCTGCTTCATCGTCGATTTGCCGGATCTCGGCGGCGCCGACAAAATCAGAAAACTCGGCGTGCCGGTGCGCACACTGGTCAGCTTCGAAGGCCATTAGCGCGAAATTGTCCGGCGGGATCGCACACCTCGATCTAGCCGATCTGCCTGACCTTGTCTTTGCCGCTGCCGCGCAGCGACGATTCGAGCTGTCCGATCAGAAGCTGCAATTCGAGCTCGCGAAATTCGCCGAAAATCTCAGCGATCCAACTGTGCACCTCGGTCGGCCCGCCGGGCTGTTTGGCCATGTATGCAGCAAAGGAAAATCCGGGCCGATCGACAACCCCGCGCACGATCGGGGACAGGCGTGGGATGCGGATCGTCTGGTATTTCGGCGATGACGCTGGAAAATCCTGCGCGATGAGCATGAAAGCGGCGGCTTCGTTATGAATCGGCACGAATACTGTCTGCTCTAAGCGTCCGCGTAGCTCCGCATAAGTTTGCGCCGTGAACGGCGCCGAGTCGGTGATGAATAGTACAACCGGCTGGATTTGATTTTGCCGCGCTTCGTCTTCGAAGCCGATTTCCGCCATGACTTTGAAGAATTGGTCGAATGGACCATTGTCGAGATCGATGACCGTCGTGCGCCAATGATCGGTAATAATACGGTCGAACAGCGCCATCTGACCGCGCGTGTCGGTGATATCGACCGGCCAGACCAGGTTGGGGAAGCAAGTGGCGAGCGCAGGCTCGCGGGGTTCAAGATCATAACCGACCACCGGTCGCCCGCGCATCCGCAAGAATTCAATGAGAAGCCGCGCCAGCAGCGTTTTTCCGACGCGCGGGTGACGTGAAGCGACTATATAGAGCTGAGCGTGCTGCGCCATTGCCAGCGGGCGTTCCATCCGTTCGGCCGAAGTAACAGTAAGTTGGAATCGCAGCCTTCTCTAGTGTCCCGATTCCGAAGTTCGCACGCTTTGTCGGCACGCTCTCATGCGAACTTCGGAATCAAAAGGGACACTAGCAAATACATAATTTTAGTGCGGTTTTTGGATTTGAAGTTCCTATGAGAGCTTCCGACTGAGCTGTAGGAACTTCAAATCCACCGCACTAGGCTGCTTCTGCCGCTAATTGTGAAAAACCGGCTAGCGGGAGCAGATTCGTTAAATTCAGGACCTGCTGCCCGCCTGAGCCCGCGCTGGCACTGGCGTTGCTTCGACTGTCGTGTCGAAAAGATCGAGAAGTTTCACGCGATCATACTCGGCCCAGACATTGCCTAGCCAGTGCCTCACATAGCCGCGCAGAACGAAGGAGTAATTGGCCGTCTCGCCCTTCAGGTCCTTATTGGAAACGAAAGTCAGGAACGGAACGGATGCAAGTTCAACCTGCTCGTAGGCCATCTCGTTGAGTTTAGGAATGTTGATGACGACGGCGTCCTTCAGTTTCTTAAAGTACGAGGCGTGGGTCGCCTGATCCCACTCGAAGAAATTGGTGTTGTTGATGAAGTTCTTGACCAGGAAATATTCAGCGTCGCCGGTAAAGGGAGCGGTTTCCTCGATCTCGTTTAGCGAAGCAATCGAGGAGCCGAGTATGTGGAACACCACAAAAGTAATCTTTCCCTTTTTCACCGCTTCGAGAAAGCCGATGTCGCGCAAAGCGTGCAGCGTCGGCGACATCAAGCCAGCGCGAACGTCAACCACCGTGACACTTGCGTCTGTGGTCGACAGCGTGTCGATGATCCGCATCTGATCGACCACCGTGGTGACGTCGACGATCTCGCTAACGTCGCGGTGAAAGCGTTCGAGCGTGCCCTTCGGAGTTTCAGTATCGAAAGCGCGCGTCGCCACTTGATGCGCGGTGAAATAATCAAGCAATGTTCGGGCGACGGTTGTCTTTCCGACGCCTCCCTTGTCCGCGCCGACCAAGATCAATGCTGGTTTTGCCATAATCGCACCCTCACCGACGCGACTCGCGTCTCCATCCTGAAGTAATTTCTACACAGCCGACTGAAACTTGGAAAGACTCATCGCTGTTCGCAGCGCGCGACGGCGGCTTGGTTAACTACGGTGCGGACCCCACGGTCCGGGTGAACGAGTCGCTTCCGGTTCCGCATCAGGTTGCGACCATGGTCCACGATCGGGCGTCGTATCGGAACCTGCGGATGTTGTTGCACCTTCTCCCGATTGCCATGGGCTTTCTGCGCCGGATTGCTCGTCTTCCAATTCGCCGGTCGGCGGCGGCAGCGCGATCGGACCGGCATCGTGGCCGCCTGCGAACTTCACCAGTGCAGTTATGCGTTGCTCAACACTCGGGTGAGTATCAAACAACTCTCCGAAACCTTCGCGCGGGTTGTCGACACACATTTCCATCACGGCGGAGGTCGCACCCGGCAGTTCGCCGCGGCCTTCGATCTTGCGCAGCGCCGAGATCATGGCGTCGGGATTTTTTGTCAGTTCGACCGAGCCGGCGTCGGCGAGGAATTCGCGCGAGCGCGACAGCGCCAGGCGGATCAAGAAGGACAGCGCATAGGCGACGACGAGAAGTGCGATCGCGATCAGAACGGCGATGCCGGCGCCGCCGCCCCGGCGCTCGTCGGATCGTGAGCTGCGGAAGCTAAAGCCGTTGTAAAACCACAGCCGGAAAACCAGCTCGGCGAAAAATGACACCACGCCGGCAATGATGACGGCGACGATCATCATGCGCACGTCGCCGTTGCGGATATGGGTGAGCTCGTGACCGAGCACCGACTCGATTTCTGCATCATTGAGCCGGTCGAGCAATCCGGTCGTGACCGTGATCGAATATTGCTTGCCGCTCATTCCGGTGGCGAAAGCATTGAGCGCATCGGATTCGATTACTTTCAGCCTGGGCATGGTAACGCCGCGTGAGATGCAGAGATTCTCCAAGATCGAATAGAGACGCGGATCGTCGGTGCGTTGAATTTCACGACCGCCAGTGACGGCGTCGATCATGTTTTGATGAAAGAAATAGGCGATGACGATCCACAGCGCGGTGGCGGCAGTGGCAAACGGCGCCGCCTTGAGGAGATCGACCCAGG